>DQGU01000033.1 GCA_003524565.1 Rhodospirillaceae bacterium | reverse complement strand
GGAGCCGCTTTTTAAAGAACAACCGTTATTGGCGTGCCGCGGTCTGGCGGTTTTTGCCGCTGTTATTCACGGGCGTGCTGTCGGCGATAACCGCGCCGCTCATCAGCTGGGTGAACTGGCTGTTACGCTCCGCCACCATATCCTTGAAGCGGTTCAGGTCTTTGCCGTCCAGCATCTTGCCGGTGGGCAGGCGCAGCGAGCCCGGATTGACGTGCTTGCCGTTAATCAGGATTTCGTAGTGCAGGTGCGGGCCGGTGGAGCGGCCGGTCGTGCCGACATAGCCGATAATCTGCCCCTGTTTCACACGGCTGCCATTCGACAGGCCGGCGCGGAAACCGTTCATGTGTGCATAGGCCGTTTGCAGGTCTTTGCGGTGACGGATACGGATATACTTGCCGTAGCCGTTGACGGTACCGATTTTGTCGATGGTGCCATCGCCTGCGGCATAAATCGGCGTACCGCGGGGCGCCGCGAAGTCGATGCCCTTGTGCATTTTGCTATAGCCGAGGATGGGGTGGCGGCGCATGCCAAAGCCGGAGCTGAGACGCGCACCGTCAATCGGCGTTTTCATCAGAGATTTTTTGGCCGACTGGCCTTTGCCATCGAAATAATCGCTGTCGCCGGAGGGCGAGTTGTAGAGATAGAACGGCATGTCGCGCCCGCCCAGATTCAGCTTGGCATAGACAATCGTGTTGCGGCCACTGACAACATCACCGCCATCGGTAGCGAAGGCTTCGTACATAACTTCAAAGCTGTCGCCGGGCTGAATGTCGCGCTGGAAGTCCACGTTCCATGAATACATTTTGATGAGGTCGAGGATAACCGCATCCGGCACGCCGCTGTTTTTCGCGGAAACGTAGAGAGAGCTGTCAATCGCACCGCCCGCCGCCTTGATGCTGCGGTAAATCGGCTTTTCCTGCTCGTCCACCTGATAGCTGCCGTCTTGCGACAGGTTCACCATGACGGTGCTGATTTTGTCTTTCTGGATTTGCAGGCCGCTGAATTGCGGGTCGGCAATCGCGGGGTCTTTGTGGAAGAAAACCGTGATGGCGTGGCCGGGGTTGAGGTCGCGCGGGTTATACACTTTGCTCAGCGCCTGAATGGCGTTATAGGCGTCGCTGCGCGGCACATCGTTGCGCACCAGCAAATCCATCAGCGTATCGCCGCGGCCGACGGCCAGTTTTTTTTCGGCGACGAAAAGGTCATTACCGGCTTGCAGCAGGTTTTGCAAACGCGTCTGGATTTGCGCCAGCGTTTCCGCAACGGCAGGCGGCACTTGCGCGGGCGCAATTTGCACGCTTTGCACAGGCTTTTGCGGCTTGGGCGCGGCAGCATCGCCACGCGCGAAATCGCTGAATTCATGCGTGGACGGCGGCGGCACATAATTGAATGCCGCTTTCATGTTGCCGGCGCTGTGCGCGGAGTCATTCATGTGCGACGGCACGTTACCCGGAATGTTTTCGATGCCGTCGAAGGGTGCGTCCACGGTGTCTGCAGCGGCAAGCGTGACGGCGGCGGCGGACGTATCCGTATCCGGCGTCGAAAGCCATGACAGCGTTGCATAAACGGACGCGATAGCAAGGGCAGGCAGAAGGGCGTGACGCAAACGGAAACGGCGCTTGCGGAACATTCTTGTGCGCGGTGAATAATACTGCAGCAAGGTTCAGACCTTTTGTGTTGTTGCGAATGTGTGCGAAGTGAACAACAGTACAGATACGAATTCAAGACTTGACTTTGAGGAAGAACCTCGAGCTTCGAATACATAATCTATAACAATTTATACTGTTAACAAAGAGTAAAGCTTGTTTGCCGTAAAGAGTTCCCTGCGGCGATTCCCTTTTTTCTTTGCGTATATGAAAAATAATCAGGACTCTTTTGAGTGCACATCAAACTGGACGCGACTTTATTAAATTGTGTAGGATGCGCGGAATCATGCATCACGCAGGACAAAAGATATGAACCAGCCTGAACAAAAAGGTGACCAAATGACACATGCCAGCACGCTGATGAAGGGCAAACGCGGATTGATTATGGGCGTTGCCAATGACCGTTCCATCGCCTGGGGCATTGCGGAAACCGCGCACCAGCACGGTGCGGAGCTTGCATTCACCTATCAAGGCGATGCGCTGGAAAAACGCGTGCGCCCGCTGGCCGAAGGCATCGGCTCGAACATCATCCTGCCGTGCGATGTGACGAGCGCCGAAAGCATCGATGCTACGTTCAACCAGATTGAAAAAGAATGGGGTGGCCTCGATTTCGTTGTCCATGCCATCGCGTATTCTGACAAAAACGAGCTGGACGGGCTTTACCTCGACACCACGCGCGATAACTTCCTCAAGACCATGGACATTTCCGTCTATTCCTTCACCGCGGTGGCGCAGCGCGCCGTGCCGCTGATGAAAAACGGCGGCAGCCTTCTGACGATGACGTATTACGGCGCGGAGCGCGTCATGCCCCACTACAACGTCATGGGCGTCGCCAAGGCGGCGCTCGAAGCCTCCGTGCGTTATCTTGCCAGCGATGTCGGGCCGAAAGGCATCCGCGTGAACGCGATTTCCGCAGGCCCCATCAAAACGCTGGCCGCCAGTGGCATTGGCGATTTCCGCTATATCCTGAAATGGAACGAGCTGAACGCGCCGCTGCGCCGCAACGTCACCACGCAGGATGTCGGCGGTGCCGGTCTGTTCCTGCTCAGCGACCTTGGCGCGGGCGTCACGGGCGAAATCATGTATGTCGATAGCGGCTATAACACCATCGGTATGGTGCAGGTCGATAGCGCCAAACAAACGGCCGAGCTGCTGCAAGGCATTTCCGGCTAAAAGCGGGAGGGCGCGACGTGTCCGCCAATCTCTTCGGCACATTATTTCGTTATATCACCTGGGGCGAAAGCCACGGGCCTGCGATTGGTTGCGTGATTGACGGCGCGCCGCCGCTGGTGGCGCTGTGCGAAGCGGACATTCAGTTTCATCTCGACCGCCGCAAGCCGGGCAAGAGCCGCTTTACCACCCAGCGCAAGGAAGCGGACGAGGTACGAATCCTCTCCGGCGTTTTCGACGGGGTGACGACGGGCACGCCCATCTCGCTTTACATCGAAAATACCGATGCGCGCTCCAAAGACTACGAAAACATCCGCCACAAATATCGCCCCGGCCACGCCGATTTCACCTATGACCAGAAATACGGCATCCGCGATTATTGCGGCGGCGGGCGCTCTTCCGCGCGTGAAACGGCCTCGCGCGTGGCGGCGGGGGCGGTCGCGCGCAAGGTGCTGGAAAATGCGCTGGGCGAAGACATAGAGATTCGCGCGGCGGTAATTGAAATCGGCGGCATCGCCATCAACCGCAAAAACTGGGACTGGGCGCAGGTGGATGAAAACCCGTTTTTCAGCCCCGATGCGGCCGTTGTCCCGAAATGGGAAGCGGCGCTGGATGCTGCGCGCAAAGAACTCTCCAGCCTTGGCGCTGTTGTCGAAGTTGTTGCCAGCGGTTTTCCCGCCGGCCTTGGCGCGCCCTTGATTGACAAGCTGGACGCAGACCTTGCCAAAGCGATGATGAGCATCAACGCCGTGAAGGGCGTCGAGATTGGCGCGGGGTTTGATGCGGCGCGTTTGCGCGGCGAGGAAAACGCAGACCAGATTCGCATGAAAGACGGTGTGCCGCATTTCCTCAGCAACCATGCGGGCGGTATTCTGGGCGGTATTTCGACCGGGCAGGAAATTGTTGTGCGCCTTGCGTTCAAGCCGACATCGTCGCTGCCGCAGCCGCTCAAGACCATCGATGACGAAGGCAATGAAACCGAGATTGCGACCAAAGGCCGCCACGACCCTTGCGTCGGCATCCGCGGTGTGCCGGTGGCCGAGGCGATGATGGCGCTGACACTTTGCGACCATTGGCTACGTCATAAGGCGCAATGCGTGCCGGTGGTGCTGGCTGATTGATTGCCTGCGCGGTTTTGCGCAATTCCTTATATATCAGAATCTTGAAGTCCCTTGTTGAAGCGGGGGCGAATCGCTGCCGTGCGCGGGATGAAAACCCAAAGTTTTCAGACACAAAGCCCAATAGAGCCGCCCCGGCATTTCCGGAGTCTGATTTTTAAGTCATTGAAATATAATGAAAATAATGTGGACACGGCGGCCTTGTAAAAAAGACTCGACTCTTATCCACAGAGAAACGACACTCTGACTCGAGGA
>DQGU01000035.1 GCA_003524565.1 Rhodospirillaceae bacterium | reverse complement strand
CAAAAAGCTGAAGGCATAAGGAGAGGCCGCGCCACATCATGAGTCCCCACCGCAAGACTTTGCTGGAAGGCGATGTGCAGCCGCACCTGCGGCGGCTCGCCTTTCCGCTTGCGCTCGGGATGCTGGCGCTCAACAGCTTCAGCCTGATTGATACATGGTTTATTTCCCAGCTGGGCACGCGTTATCTGGCGGCGCTCGGTTTTTGTATTCCTATCGTCATGCTTTATATGGGCGTGATTTTCGGGCTCAATGTCGGTACCTCCGCCGCGCTTGCGCGTGTGTACGGGGAGGGGGATATCGAAAAATTCCGCCGCATGGCGACCGATGCGCTGACACTGGGCGCCGTTGTGATTACGGCGGCCGCGGTGGCGGGCTTTGCGCTGATTATTCCCATTTTCCGTCTGCTGGGCGCGGGCGATGCGCTGATGCCGCTGATTTGGAAATATATGGCTATCTGGTATTGCGGCTTGCCGTTTCTGGGCATGATGATGATTGGCAATGCCTGCGTGCGCGCGACAGGCGATACGCGTTTCCCCTCCGCCATGATGATTTCGATGTCGGTGATGAACGCGATTATCGACCCGTTTTTCATTTTCGGCTGGGGGCCTTTCCCGCAAATGGGGCTGGCAGGCGCGGCTGTAACGATGGTGACCTCCGCCTATGTTATGGCGGTCATTTCGATGTGGTTCCTGATATTCCGCAAACAAATATTGGTCGGCCCTATCTGGCACAAAGACATCACGGCGTCATGGAAACGCATCATGCACGTCGCCCTCCCCAGCATGATAAGCAACCAGATATCCCCCATTTCCGCCGCTATCATCACGGGTATGGCCGCCGGGTTTGGCAAAGAAGCAGTTGCCGCGCTTGGCGTTGCCACGCGGATTGAAAGCATATCGACGCTGGTTTTTTACTCCATCGGTGCAGGTCTGTCGATTTTTGCAGGCCAGAATTTCGGCGCGGGCAACTATGGCCGCATTTACGAAGCCGTGCGCGCGGGCGTGAAATACGCGCTGTGCTGGGGCGTGTTCATATCGGGCGTGCTGTGGATTTTTGCTTACCAAATACCTGAATTTTTCGACAAGAACGAAAACGTCATCGGCTATACCGCCAAATACCTGCACTGGGTGCCGGTGACCTATATCGCGCTCGGCGTCATGATTGTTTATAACGCCATGCTGAACGCCATCGGCCGCCCGTTCCGCGCGACCACGCTCATTTTGCTCAAGGCGATTGTGTTTTACGTCCCGCTGGCATGGTATTTCCAGCAGCACATGGGTTTTGCGGGCATCTTGCTGGCGCTGGTCATCACCAATCTGGCCGTCGGCGTGCTGGCCGTGGTCTGGAACCGCCGCGCGCTCGGCTAGTTGCCGGATACCGCTTGACAGGGGATGGGGGCGGCGATTTATGATTTCGCCTGTGTCCTCCTTTTTGCAGGTGCATCATGCCCGTCGCGGCCCAGACTATTCTTCTTCTTCTTGCTTCCAACATTTTCATGACTTTTGCCTGGTACGGGCACCTCAAACACAAAAGCACGGCGCTGTGGCTGGTTATTCTTATCAGCTGGGGCATCGCGTTTTTTGAATATTGCCTGCAGGTGCCAGCCAACCGTATCGGCCATAGCGTATTCAATGCCGCGCAGCTGAAAACCATGCAGGAAATCATCACGCTTGTAGTGTTTGCTGGGTTTTCGGTCTGGTACCTGAACGAGCCTTTGCGCTGGAACCACGCTATCGGCTTTGTGTTCCTTGTGCTGGCAGCGTTTTTTATTTTCAAAAAATGGTGATGCAGCTTTTATAAAAACTACGCACGGGCGGCTTTACAAAAATCGCCGCGCGGCGGCGTGGCCGAGGCCGATGGCGACGCTGGCCATGCGCTCGTCTTCGGATATTTGCGCGGCGGGAAAATGCCTGCGCACGGCCTCCTGCAGCAGCGGCGTTTCCGTGGGGCCGCCCGTCAGGATAACAATGTCGATATCCCCCGCACCGATTTGCGCATCGGCAAGGCAGGCGCTCATGCAATTCAGAATATCATCCATATCCGCCGCAATCGCGCGGTTGAAATCGCCGCGGCTGACGGGGGCGCAAAGCCCGCGTTCGATGAAATCGAGAGGGGATTCCGTTTGCAGTGCGGCGGTCAGGGCGATTTTGGTGTCTTCGACCGTGCCCAGAAGCTTGTGGCCGGTTTCATGCTCCAGAATAGCGGCGAAACGCGCGAGTTTTTCGGGCGCGTGGGATGCTTTGAGAATATCCGCAATCTCCCGCCGCATGTGCGGGGTGTAGAGAAAATTTATTTTCGACCACTCCGACATGTCGTGAAACGGCGCCAGCGGTACGGTAAGGTTTTTGTCGCCATAGCTGCCGCGGTAGCCCATCAGCGGCATAAAGGCGGCGAGACTGAGCTGCTTGTCGAAATCGTTGCCGCCCGTGCGGATGCCGTGGCTGGCCAGAATGTCTTCGCGCCGCTCTTTTTTGCGGCTGTAATCTGCGCAGATTTTAATCACGGTAAAATCCGACGTGCCGCCGCCGATGTCGATAACAAGCGCGAGTTTTTCTTGCGCCACGCGCTGTTCGTGCGCGAAAGCGGCGGCGATGGGCTCGAATTCAAACGTGCAATCTTTAAATCCGCAAGATTTGGCAATCGCGGCCAGTTGGCGCTCTGCCGCACTGTCGCCTGCGCTGTCGCCATCGACAAAATGCACGGGGCGGCCAATGACGACGGCATCCAGCGTGCCGCCCGCAGCCGCTTCCGCCTTGGTTTTCAAATGCTGCATAAAATCGCCGATGATGCGGTCAAACCCGCGCGGCTTGCCGTTGACCACGGTGTTCTGCGTCATCAGCGACGTGCCGAGCAAGCGTTTGAGGCTGCGCATGAAGCGGCCTTCCTCGCCTTCGAAAAACAGCTTTTGCGCTTGCCGCCCGACAAGGGGCGGGGCGTTTGCGGCGGCTGTGGCGGGGTAGAATAACGCCGTTGGCAGTGTGCCGTGGTTATCTTCGCATGCAGCCAGCGTCACGCCGCCCGCAGATACGGGCAGCGACACCGCCGAATTCGACGTGCCGAAATCCATCCCGCAGGCGCGCATGATAAAATCCTCCGTCTGTTTCTATCAGGCGGATTTTTTCAGTTTGTTGCGGTGGCTGATAAGAAACGCGAAGCTGAGAATTTTATAAGCCAGCTTGGCCGCAAGGAAATCGCAGCCGTGCATATTCGGCTTGGGCGCCAGCTCGTTCACGTCAGCGCCGACGATGTGCCCGACCTTGGCGACTTCGCGCAGGATGGTCATGGCTTCGTCCCAGAACAGCCCGCCCGGCTCCGGCGTGCCGGTAGCGGGGATAAGGCTTGAATCAAAACCGTCGATGTCAAAGGTGACGTAAACCGGCTTGCCTTTGAAGTGTTTCACGATTTCTTTCATGTCCCACTGCGCTTTTTCGCGCGCCCAGTAGATTTTGACACGCTTGCCGTTTTTCTCGAGGAAGGGGATTTCTTCCTGCGAGATATTGCGGATGCCGAAAGACACCAGCTTGACATTCGGGTTGTCCAGAACGCGGCGCATCGCGGCGGCGTGGGAATAATGTTCGCCATCATAGCCGTCACGCAGGTCGGCGTGAGCGTCGATTTGCAAAACAACAAGGTCTTTGTAGCGTTTGGCGAAGGGGCGGATAGAGCCCGCCGTCAGCGCATGTTCGCCGCCGAAAACGAAGGGGAATTTGCCGGCCTTCAGCGTGTCTTCGACCATGCCCTCGAGCTGCGCGAGCGCCTTGACCTGACCTTTTGCGATGCGCGGCGGGTTCATGGTGACAACGCCATAGCGGCGGAAGGGTTCGCACCAGAATTCATCGTCGAACAGCTCCACCTGATGGCTGGCGTCAATCATGGCCTGCGGGCCTTTGGCCGTGCCGCCGCCGTAGGAGACGGAGCTTTCAAGGCCGAAGGGGATAATGACAGCCTTTGCGTCCTTGGGGGAGGCGGCGTCTTTTTTCTGAAGGCCGAGAAAACCTTTGGCGGAGGAGAGGAATTGCATGTTCGTATCCTTTGCGTGTGATTTAAATCTGCTGTGCGGCGGTGCCGGGCGCGTATTCAGCCAGCCAGACGGTGCGCCCGCCGCAATGCGGGTTTGCAATGTCGCACAGCATAATCATAAAGCCGTGTTTTGCAAGCAGACTTCTATATTCCGCGACATCCAGACTGGCGTGGTGGAAATCATGCCCGTCCATCTGGCCGTAAGCTGTACCGGCTTCTGTGCCGGTATTGAACAAAAGCCGTCCGTGCGGCTTGAGATGGGCGGCGAAAACGCCGAACATGCTGCGCTGGTCGTCCGCTGTCAGGTGGAAAAAACTGTCCCATGCCAAAATGGCGTCAAACCGGCGGTTCAGGGCAATGCTGCGCATATCGGCATGCAGCCATTCCTGCGCCGGAAACCTTGCGCGGCTTTTGTCCAGAAGCGCGGCGGAAAGGTCGATGCCGGTGACGTGCCAGCCTTTTTGGATGAACCATGCGGCGACCGGCTCGCCCGCGCCGCAGCCGAGGTCAAGCAGCGTGCCGTTCTCGCCGTCTGTGACGCTGGCCGCTTCGGCCGCGTGCGCCAGATAACCCTCCTCGCGCAGGTCGCGGCCGCGGTGGGCGTCGAACCAATCGGCAATCCGGTCGTAAAGCGGGGCGGTTTCGGTCGTTTTTGTCATCTGCGGCTTCT
>DQGU01000202.1 GCA_003524565.1 Rhodospirillaceae bacterium | reverse complement strand
ACTGTTCCTGCAAATAGCTGACGTTGATTTTGCCTATGTCAAAACGCGGGTCGATAAGCGTGCCGCCGGAGGCGGCATCGAAAAACCCTGCCGCGCTCAGGAACATATTTACCGCCAGTTGCATATCCGGGTCATTCGCCGGTACGCCTTGCTTTTTCAGTGCAACGGCCAGATAGACGTAGCGGTTACCGCGCGACATGTCTTCGGGAAAGGCGTCGCTGTTCATAGTGGCGGCATCGCCGAGAACTTTGTGCAGACGTTGCAGCGCCGCTTCATCGCGGTACGCGTGATAGGGCGTCTGATAGGGGCGCATCAGCGCGCCGCTGGTGGTATGCGACGTGCCACCGCCCAGCACGCTCGACATCGTGCGGCTGTGGGTGATAATGGCGCGAACCTCTGTCAGCAATTCGGGTTTGTTGCCGCGCGCGGCCAGAACGTCGAAGGCGTAGCGGTCGGCGTCGGACTCATTTAGCGACATCGCCACATCTTTGCCCTGGTCGCCATGGCGCGCTTCGTGGAGCATGATGTATTCGAACAGGGTTTTTTCAAGCTGCGCCACCGGATGCTTGAACTTGATATGTTCGGGGCTGACGCGGCCGAAATCGCTGATGAAGTCGGCGAGGTTTACGGCCTTGGGCGGGCGGATGAAAACTTCACGCTCCGCATGCGGGGCGTTGTTCGCCAGAGAATACGCGTCAATCGGATGCGGGAAAATCAAATCCATCCCGCCTTTGAACAGCAGGCTGTAATAGACAATCGGGGTAGAGATTGCTTTGTCAAAGCCTTTGCCGATGGGGCCGCTTTGTTCGTTGCCGTCGATTTCCTGCCAAGTGATTTTGACGCCCTGACCGGCAAGGTGGAAGGGGTAAAGCGGATTCCAGCGGTCATAGACGCGGGTGCTTTGCGCATGGAAATGGTTTTTGAGGTCTGCGGCGTGGCCTTGTTCGTACATGAACTGGTTGAAGGGCGTGCTGACGGTATCGGGTGCGTAATGCGTGCCTGCCGAAATGGCGGCGGCGGCGACGCTGGTCATGAGGAAGCGTTTCAGGAAGCGGCGGCGGCGCGATTTGATAACCGCCTTTTGCACGCGTTTGTCGTTATAGATGGCGGCGGGTACGGGCGCAGGCTTCGCTTTGCGGCTGAAAATATTGCGCAGGCGTTCGGTGAATTTTTTCTTCTCCGGCTTGTCTTGCGTCGGCTCGCTCATGGCTTGGTTCCTGCGTTGGAATGGATGGGTAACATATTAGAGGAAACAGGGCAGGCTGTCAATTTACATAAATAAAATATTTATGTTTGAAATCAACGCTTTATTTCATCTCCAGCTCGGCATAAATCGGCGTGTGGTCGGAAGCCTTCTCTGCCGCGCGCGGCTCGCGGTCGATGCGGCAATCTTTCAGGCGGTCGGCGGCGCGCGGGCTCAGCAGTAAATGGTCGATGCGTATGCCGTTGTTGCGCGGCCAGGCGCCTGCCTGATAATCCCAGAACGTATATTGCGCATCCTCGTCATTCATCACGCGGAAGGCATCTGTATAGCCAAGGTGCACAAGGCTTCTGAACTTGCGGCGGCTGTCGAGGCGGAACAGCGCATCCTCCGCCCATGCGGCGGGGTCGTGGCAATCGCGCGCATCGGGGATGATATTGTAATCACCGCCCAGCACCACCGGAATATCCTGCGCCAGCAGCCCTTTTGCATGCGTAATCAGCCTGTCGAACCAGCGGAGTTTATAGGGGTATTTTTCGCTATCGACCGGATTGCCGTTCGGCAGGTAGATAGACGCAACGCGCAGGCCGTTGATGGTGGCCTCGATATACCGCGCCTGTTCGTCGGTATCGTCGCCCGGCAGGCCGCGGCGGACGTCAGTGATGTCATGGGGCGACAGTATGGCGACGCCGTTCCATGATTTTTGCCCGTGCACGGCGGCCTTGTATCCGGCGGCTTCAATCTCGGCCAGCGGGAATTTGTCGTCGGTGCATTTCAGTTCCTGCAGCAAAAGCGCGTCCGGCTTGTGCGCGGCGAGCCAGCCCAGCACATGCGGCAGGCGCATATTGACGGAATTGACGTTCCAGCTGGCGATTTTCATGTGCAAATCCCTGATGCAGCGGTGATTTTTAATAACCCAAGGAAAAGCCCGCCCGCGTCGTCAAAACTTCAAGCGTCTGTTTCCGGCGCATGTATAATGGGCAAGAAAAGGATAGGTGGCAAGTGCGGCGTCCCCTTCGTTTATATCGTAACCGTCATCGTTTGTATTTTTTCCCCATGCTGTTGCCGCTGGTGGAAATCGTGCCGCTTTTGCTGGCGGGGGTGGGGGCTGTGGCGGCGACGGTGGGCTCGCTCTGGCTTCGGCGGCGGCTGGTGGTTATTGTCGCGGCGGTTTTGGCGCTCGGCAGTTTTGCGGGGGCGGCGGTTGCGGTTTATTTGCGCACGCCTGATAAAATCGTGCGCTACGAAGGCACCAAAGATATTCCATCTGCCGAGCATCCGAAAATTATGCGCTATGCGGAGCTGAAAAAATCCCCCATACCCGCCCCCATGGAAAATTTTGACGAGATTTATGCCGTGCAGGTAAAAAACGCGCAGCTGGCGACACCTGTGCTGTCGCAGGGAGTGCTTGTGACGGGGACGTATAAAAATACGGCGGAGGGGTATGATGCCGCCACGGGTGAATGGCTGTGGACGCTGCCGCAGTCGGAGCCGATTTTTACCGTCGGCAAAGGCGATGCGCATACCGTCTATATCGGTGAAGGTTTGCACCATACCCGCGCGGCGATGCTGAGCGCGCTGCGCATGCCGAAGGCGGAGGTGATATGGCAGCGCCAATTTCTGGGCCATATTGAATCGCCGCCTGCGCGCAGCCATGACGGCGCGCATCTTTTTCTGCCCACGGGCGGCGGCGGGCTTTGGGCGGTGCGCAGCGAAGAGGGCAGCGTCCTTTGGCATGCGCGCATCGGCCATACGGATGCAACGCCGCTGGTAACGGGCGGACGCGTTTATGCCGCGGCGCAGCCGGATGAATCCGTGCCGCAAAGCGTTTTTTATGCGCTTGATGCCGAAACGGGCAAGGTGATTTGGCAAACGGCGGTGGAGGGACAACCGTGGGGCGCGCCCGTTATCAGCGCGGATGGTACGCGGATTATCACCACAACGGGCCGCGGGCAAATCGGCGTGAAGCGCGATAACGATATGGGCATGGCCTATGCCCTGTCGCCCAAGGACGGCAGCATCATCTGGCAACGCCCGCTGCCGAATATGGCGATTGACCCGGGCGATTATCTGCCCGCGCATGACCTTGCGCTTTTCACCCTGAAATCGGGGGAGCTGGTCGCGCTTGACGGCGCAACCGGCGAAACAAGGTGGCAGGCCAAGGTCGGCACGGAATTTATGGCGGGCGCGGTTTTTGTGGAGCGTGCAGGCGGCAAGGCACCGCTGGTCGCCGCCACCAGCGCCGATGGTGTCTTTACCATTCGTGACGCCTTGAGCGGCAAAGAAATCCGCCGCCGTCCGGTTTTAAGCGGCGGCAGTGCATCGCCCGTCATCGATGGTGACCGCATTTTTGTGGTCGTGCCCTACCGCATTTATGCCTTCGGCGGACTGGGGAGCCTTTAACATGACGCAGGATATTCTCTGGCTGTCTTTCCCCGAAGAAAGCGTTGCGCAGCGCGATTTTTCCGATGCCGCGCGTGCGCGGTTCGAAGGGATATTCAGCCTTGCCGACGGCACATCGCCGTGGCGGCGCGCGCTGAAAATGCTGGGCATGACGCCGCCGCCGGATGGTGTGCAAATGATTTGCTGGCATCAGGGGGCGCCCTATCTGAACGGCTCCGCCCTTGCGGTTATCCTCAGCGACGGCACGGCGGTTGCCATGCCCGATGGCGCGCGGGGGTTTCGTTTTGTCACGCCGCATAAAATCCGCAGCATCCCGCGTGTCATGGCGGCGCAGTGGCGTGTGACACGTTTTGTGCAGGACAGGCTGCGCGATGTCACTAAACCGGATGCGGATGCAATTGCCGAAAGCCTCGCCCTCGGCCTTGCTGTGCAGGTGTTGTTGATGCGCCTGAATGCGGCTGCGGCCGCGCGCATGCCCGCATATCTGGCCGCGCCGGACAGCGCGCCCGCCATGCACCGCCAGACATTCCGCTGGCTGCAGGCCTTGCAGGTGCGGCGCACGGCATTGTCGCCGGCGTGGCGCGACCTGTTTGCCGATGCCGCCGAAAGCGCGCAAAGCCGCAATCTGCCGCCCTTTTTCTGGGCGGGCGAAACGGCGGCGGGCGTGGCGCTTGCACCCCTGTCCGTGCCGGATGTGCAAAAGGCGGCAGGCGGACTGGTTTCCGCAGGGCTGTTTCGCGGCCTGACCGTTTCGGGCGGGCAGGCGGCAGGGCAGGGTATTGTGGTCAAACGGCTGGAAGACGCGCCGCAATATGCGCAGAGGCCAATATTCATTTTCCGCCACGCGCGGCCCGAAACGACGGTTTATTTTTCGCAAGCCGCGGCGGTGCTTTTTGCAAACGGGGGTGTGCTGTCGCATGCCTGTGTGGTGGCGCGCGAAATGGGGGTGCCGTGCATCACGGGGCTTGGCGATGAATTTTACGAACAAATGGCACAGGGCGAAACGCCGCATCTGTCAGTAGATGCGGCGTTTCAGATCGGAAGAG
>DQGU01000112.1 GCA_003524565.1 Rhodospirillaceae bacterium | reverse complement strand
ATTGTGTCAGCAGGTTTTGCGATTTTACGCGCTCTTCCTCGACAAGGCGCGCTTCGTTTTCAAGCGTGCCATAGGCGAGTTTGAGGTGCTGGAGCGCGGCGGCGGCTTCCGCTTCCGACTGGCGGAGTTCGGGCAGGCCGGCGGCGGCTTCGGTTTGCTGGGTGGTCAGCGTTGTGACCTCCAGCGTTTTTTCGCGCACGATGTTTTCGGCTTGTTCAAACGATGCCAGCGCATTCGTCACGGCAATCTGGCTGGCCTGGAATTTCAGGAACAGCAGGGAGCCTTCTGCCGTCTGGATGTGACCGGACAGGTTGCGGTAGCGCGACGCCTGACGTGCCTGTTTCTTGAGGCCGTCGAGCTGCGTGTTCATGGCGCCGAGAACGTCTTCGACGCGCAAGAGGTTGGTTTCGGCTGCGCGCAGTTTCAGCTCCGCCTCGTGGCGGCGGGCGTGCAGGCCGGAAATGCCGGCGGCTTCTTCCAGAACCATACGGCGCTGGGTCGGCTTGGCGTTAATCATGTCGGCAACGCGGCCCTGCGATACCAGCGCGGGGGAGTGCGAACCGATGGAGCTGTCCGCAAACAACAGCTGCACGTCGCGCATGCGCACGTTCTTGCCGTTCACTTTGTAGGTGGAGCCGACGGAGCGTTCGATTTTACGCGAAACTTCGAGGTCATCCGCGTCGTTCAGTTCAGCCGGTGCAAGGCGGTCGCTGTTGTCGAGCAGCAGGCAGACCTCCGCCGTGTTGCGCGGCGGGCGGTTGTCGGTACCGTTGAAAATCACGTCATCCATGCCGGAGGAGCGCATGCGCTTGGGCGAGTTTTCACCCATGACCCAGCGCAGGGCTTCGGTCAGGTTCGACTTGCCGCAGCCGTTGGGGCCGACGATGCCGGTCAGGCCGGTGCCGATTTCAAGCTCGGTCGGGTCAACGAAGGATTTGAAGCCGGTCAGGCGAAGACGGTTGAACTGAACCATTGTTAATTCCCCGCTGCCAGCAGACGGTTGACGGTGTCGTTAAATTCCTGCGCGGTTTCAGGGCCCACCAGCTGGCGGACGTTTTCCAGCTTGCGGGTGTTGAAAACGAACGTCGGGGTGGAATTGATGCGGTAGAGTTTGCGCGCATCCAGCTGGCGTTTGACCAGCGCGTCTTCCAGTTCCTTGTTGGTCATGCAGGCGGCGATGAAATCATCATCCATGCCGGCAAGGTTGCCATATTGGGCAAGGGCTTTGGTCGGGTTGTCGCTCTTGGTCCATTTGTCCTGATTGCGGAACAGTACTTCGATAAGGTCGAAGTATTTATCGTTCGGGGCGCAGCGCGCCATCATGGCGGCCTTGAGCGCCGTGCCATCGATGGGGAAGTCGCGGAAGATAAGACGCGCGCGGCCGGTCTCGACAAGGTCACGCTTCACTTGCGCGAGCAGGTTGTTATGAAATTTAGCGCAATGCGGGCAGGTCAGCGATGCGTATTCGATAATCGTGATGGGGGCATCTTCGTTACCGATAACGCGGTCTTCCGTCGCGCGCAGGATGTTGACCGTCAGCGCCTTGGGGGCGTTCAGCAGGCTTTCGACTTCCGCGGCGTCTTCGGTGACGGCGGGGGCTTCTGCCGTTTCGACAACATTGGCGGGCGTTTCGGTTTCTTCCGCAAGACGCTCTTCGGTGGCGGCGTGTTCGGCCTCTACTTCAGCGGCGGCGGTTTCTTCGTTATGTTGTACGATAACGGCGGGGTCGATGCTTGCAGCGGTTTCGGTTCCGGTGTCGGCGGATGTTTCCTGCGACGTTTCTGCGGGCGCTGCCTGCTGTGTGATGGCGGCCTGTTCAGGCGCGGCGGCAGGTGCGGGCGGTTTCATCAAAAAGAAAACCGCGGCGGCAATCGCCAGCAGGGCGACAACCGCGATGATGGCGGCTTTGCCTTGCATGTTTTTGAAAGAAGAAGAGGTGCCGTTCGCTTCGCTGCGCATGAGATTTCCCTTATGCTGCGCGCCGGTTGTGCCGACGCATTTTTAATGTTTTCAAAGATGTAAGAATCTGCGGTGATTATATGCTTTGAATTTGTAAAAATGCAATATTACTTCAAGTGTTATGTGCAATTTTTTGATAGAAATTCAATATTTTAGTTGAGAGAAAAGGCTTAAAATCTTGCTGTAAAACCAAAAACGGGCTATATCCTTGTCATGACAAAAACATTCTTGAAAATGCACGGTCTGGGTAACGATTTCGCGATTTTTGACGGGCGCGAAGGTGCGCCGCTGTATTTATCCACAGACGCCATCCGCAGACTCGGTGACCGTCATACGGGCATCGGCTTTGACCAAATGGTGATAATTGACCCGCCCAAAAGCCCGCAAACCGATGTTTTTATGAAGATTTTCAACAATGACGGCGGCGAAGTCGGCGCCTGTGGCAACGTCACGCGCTGCGTCGCGGACATTCTGATGCGCGAAAGCGGCCGCAGCGAGGTGGTTATCGAGACTGTTGCGGGGCAGCTCAAGGCCGTTCGTGCCGGTGCCGGACGCGTTTGTGTGGATATGGGGAAAGCTCGTCTTGGCTGGCAGGAAATTCCCTTAAGTTCTGAACAGGACACGCTTTCTTTGAATTTGACCGAGGGGATGCTGAAATCCCCCGTCGCGGTTAACGTGGGCAACCCGCATGCGGTATTTTTTGTTCAGCAGCTCGAAGACGTCCCTTTGGAAAAATTCGGCCCGATGATTGAAACCCACCCGTTATTTCCCGAAAAAACGAATGTGGAAATTGTGCGCATCGACAGCCAAGAGGCCGTCACTATGCGGGTGTGGGAACGTGGCGTGGGCATTACCCGCGCCTGCGGCACGGGCGCCTGTGCCGTTGCCGTCGCCGCCGCCCGCCGCGGCCTGACAGGACGCAAGGTGCGCGTCACGCTGGAAGGCGGGATTCTGGATATAGAATGGCGCGAAAGCGACGACCACGTCCTGATGACGGGCGAGGTCGCGGAGGTTTTCAGCGGCACCATTTCAACCGGTTTCGGTCTGTGACGGCGGGGCTGCTGCCCGATGTGCCGCGCCATGGGCGGGGGATTGTGCTGATGCTCGGCTCGGCGCTGTCACTGTCTGTGATGAATGCGGCGGTCAAGGCACTGACGCTTTCCGGTTATCATACTTTACAGATTGTTCTTACTGACTGCCTGTTCGGCTTTGCCAGCGTTTTTCTGTGGTTGGCCGCAACTGGGCGGCTGCGCTGGGCGCGGCGGCTGCGGCCGATGCTGGCCGGATATGTAGCGGCGGCGATTTGCGCCTGTTTTTCGCTTTTCTACGGTTTCGGCCATGGGGGGCTCGCGCAAATCAGCGCGGTGGTCGCGGCGGCGCCGCTGCTGGTTGCGGTATTGTCGTTCTTCTTTCTGGGGGAGCGTCTGACGCGCTGGCAGGTCACGCTGGCGCTGGCCGGATTTGGCGGCATCCTGCTGATTTTGCAGCCGGGTATGGATATGCAGGCCAGTTTGCCGTTGATTGTAACGCTCGGCGGCACTTTCGCGCTTGCGGCCAGTCAGGTGCTGGTGCGCTATTTGAACGGCCAAATTCATACCGCTGCCTTTATTCTGTACTTCTATGTAGGCGCGGCGGCGGTTTCGGGCGCTTTGGTGGTCGGAAACGGGCTTTGGACGCCGGTGGCGGCGGGGGATATGCCCTTGTTTTTGCTCTGCGCGCTGGCGGATATTGCGGCGCTGGTTTGCATGTATTCGGCATTCCGCCATGCGCCCGCATCGCTGGTGACGCCTTTCCAGTACAGTAATATTGTCTGGAGCGCGCTCTTGGGCTATGTCATCTGGCAGGAGCAGCCCGGTCTTTGGACGGCCATGGGGGCGGGGATTATCATTGGCGCGGGCGTTTTGTTTACCCGCGCAGCCTTGCGGCGGCAACAGGCGGCCGCCGCGTAAATCCGGTTAAAGAAACAAGTTGAATATGGACGAGCTTAAAATCATCACCCGCCCGAGCGAACACCGCGAAGAAGCGCTGGAGCTGCCAGATGCCGAAACTCAGCTGGCGCAGCAGGGCAACGATGGCCCGCGCGTGGTCACATTCGGTTGCCGTCTGAATATTTATGAATCCGAAGTGATGAAGGCGCATGCGGCCAAGGCGGGGCTGAGTGATGCCATCATCATCAATACCTGCGCCGTCACGTCGGAGGCAGAACGTCAGGCGCGTCAGGCCATCCGCCGCGCGCGGCGCGAAAATCCGGATGCAAAAATTATCGTCACGGGCTGCGCCGCGCAGGTAAACCCGAAAAGTTTTTCCGACATGCCCGAAGTCAATCAGGTCATGGGCAATGACCTGAAGCTGAAAGAAGAAAGCTGGCTGCAACCATCGACCGAACGCGTGGTCGTGAACGACATCATGTCGGTCAAAGAAACCGCGCGGCACATGATTTCGGGTTTTGAATCCCATGCGCGTGCTTTCGTGCAGGTACAAAACGGCTGCGACCATCGCTGCACGTTTTGCATCATCCCTTATGGCCGCGGCAATTCGCGCAGCGTGCCGATGGGCGAAATTGTCGAACAAGTGCGCCGCCTTGTCGAACACGGCTACCACGAAGTTGTCCTGACCGGCGTTGATATTACATCCTACGGCCCCGATTTGCCCGGACAGCCGCGCCTGGGGCAGATGATACGCCGCATGCTGGCGCTGGTGCCGGATTTGAAACGCCTGCGGCTTTCGTCGCTCGACCCTGTTGAAATAGACGATGATTTGTGGCGACTGATTGGCGAGGAAGAACGTTTCATGCCGCACCTGCACCTGTCGATGCAGGCGGGGGATGATATGGTGCTGAAGCGCATGAAGCGCCGTCATTTGCGCCCCGACCTGATAGCGGTTTGCGAAAAGGCGCGCGCGTTGCGCCCTGACATCGTTTTTGGTGCGGATATTATCGCGGGCTTCCCGACCGAAACGGACGAGATGTTCGAAAACACATTCAACGCCGTGCGCGAATGTGATTTGACATTCCTGCACGTCTTCCCGTATTCGCCGCGTCCCGGCACGCCCGCCGCGCGCATGCCGCAGGTGGATGGCGGGCTGCGCAAGGAACGCGCCAAACGCCTGCGCGACTTGGGCGCGCAGCAGGTGGAAAAACACATGCAGGGCATCGTCGGGCGCGAGATGATGGCGCTGGCTGAAAA
>DQGU01000057.1 GCA_003524565.1 Rhodospirillaceae bacterium | reverse complement strand
GCCCGCCCCGATATGGGACAGCCAGACCGGCGCGCAGCCGCGCCCGCGCCGGATTCTGCGCCGCCCCCGCCCGATGACACCAAAGCCGCCTATTTCCGCGCCCTGCGCCTTGGGGATGCCGAAGCGCTCAAAAAACTACTGGATGCCCAGCCGCAGCTTATCAGTGCCAAAGAGGCGGATAAGACCGGCATGCACGTCGCCGCCCATCATAACAACGACCAATGCCTTTTGGTTTTGTTCCAGCGCGGGGCAGACCTCAACGCCCGCGATAAAGACGGCTGGACGCCCCTTTGCTATGCCGCGAGCGTCGGCGCGCATCAGTCTGTGTGGATGCTGGCAGAATGCGGCGCGGATATTCACGCCGAAAGCAATAACGGTGAAACGGCGCTGACCAAAGCCGTCAAACGTTTCCGCTCCGACTTGACCCCGCCGGATTTTTCTTCGCTTAAAACGCTTGTGAGCGCGGGCAGTGACCCGTCGCACAAAACGTCAGGCGGCGACTGTGCCTATAGCCTTGCAAAATCTTTCCGCCGTGACGATGTGGTCATGGCACTGTTGCAAGCCGACCGCCAAAGGCTGGACAATCAGGACATTCAAAACGGCATCGCCCCCGCTATCCGCGTCATGACGCCTGCAACCATCAAAAAAAGAAACAGGCCGGGGCATAATGCCGCCGGCCTGCCTTGAAGCGTAACCCCTATCAAAGCCCGGGCGGTTTGGGCATGGCTTTGAGCAAGGCGACGCGCTCTTCCGGTGTCAGGCTTTCCGCCATATCGACCACAATTTTCTGGCCATGCAGCTGCAGCGCATCGACAGATTGATAAAGCTCGTCGAAGGCTTTTTGTAAAGCGGCTTTATCGTAGTCTTTTTGTTCCAGCACGCTGCGTACGTTGCCGCGTTTTTCGCGGATATCGCCCAGCATTTCGCGCACTTGCGGCAATTCTTTTTTCAGCACGGTTTTAACCTTGTCGCGCGTTTCGGGCGGCAGGCTGCGGAAGCTTTTCATGGCTTCGGCCGCGCGTTCCATCCGCTGCGCCACCGGCGGCATGCCATAGCGCCCCGCCAAGATGCCCGCCATAAAGACGTTGCCGACGATGGACAAAAACAGCACCGTATAAATCCAGAAATTTTTCTTGCAAGAATTCTCGCTCATGACCATTCCTCCCAGCCAATGTTGCCGTCAATCATTGAAAAAATAACAGCCGCGTCTTCTTCGCCCTGCGGCACCGCTTGTTGCAGCTGCCCCACATGCACACCCAGCAGCGCCACCAGCGCCAAAACGGTACAGGCGAATGCCATACCCATACGCATATCCGGCAAAAGCGTGGCCAGCCATGCCGTCCATCCGGCTTGCGGCGCGGCCTCCGCCACTTTGCGTTGCGGCATCGCGGTTGCCACCTGCACGATGCGGGCATGAAGGTCTTCCGGCGCGTCTTCGCGCAGCAAACTGAACTGCCGCATCAGCGCCTCTTCCTTATCCTGTTCTTCGCGTTTGTTCATCTTTTCCGTCTCCGTTTCTTACTCTTTGTCGGCCAGCGCCTCGAGCATCGGCTTCAATGCCCGCCGCGCCCTGACCAAAAGTCCCTCGAGCGCCTTGATATGCACGCCCATCACGGCGGCGGCTTCGGCATTGCTCATCTCTTCTAGGTAACACAGGGTTACCGCCATCCGCTGCCGCTCAGGCAAACTGCGGAGCATGGCGCGCAGACGCTTTTTCTTTTCGGCGTCAGCATATCCCTGCTCTGTGTTTGCCGTCATATCCTCTATATCGACAGAAACCTCGCCACCCTGCGGCTGGCGCGATTTTTTACGCAAAAAATCGTAACAGCAATTCACGACAATACGGTGCAACCACGTTGTGACGGCAGATTCCCCCGCGCGCCAGGTCGGGGCATATATCCAGACGCGCATCATGGCGTCCTGCGCCGCATCCTGTGCATCTGCCGCGTTATAAAGCATGCCGTAGGCGACGTTATAGGCACGTTTCAAATGTCGCCGCACCAGTTTGTCGTAGGCTTTGGCATCGCCCAAAGCGATGGCCGCCATCAGCGCCTCGTCGGCGGCTGTGGCGGCCTCTTCTTCCTGCGCTGTGTGCAGCGGGGATGTCATTATTTGTTAAAATCGTAAGTAACGCTGCCGCCGCGGGTATTGCCGCGGATGCCGGTGTGGCTGCGCGTTACAGTATTCGTTTCGGCATCATGCGATTTCGTCGTCGAATTGGTATAGGTATTGCCGTTTCCGGTGGTGACGCTGCGGTTGGTCTCGACACCATTTTCAGTCTTGCTGACCGTGTTGTCGTAGCTGCCGGTTTTGCCGCCAGATGTCGTGTAGCTGCCGCTGCGCTGGCCGTCGCCCGCCGTGCCGGAATAGGTTACAGACTTGCCGCTCTGGCTTTCGACTGTGCTGGTATAAGCACCGGTTTCCTTGTCGTAGCTGCGGTTCGCATTATAGCCGTACGACTTGCCGTTATTGGTGGTGATGCTCTTTTGGGTATTCGTGCCCTCGCCCTTGGTATAGGACTTTTGCGTGTTCACGCTGCTGGCGCGGCCGCTGCCGGTCTGGATATTCTTCTGGATGCTGCGCCCTTCGCCGCGCGCCGCGTTGCGGGTGGTATCCACCGTGGCGGAGCGGCCGTTGCCCGTTGCGAAGCTGCCGCTGCGGCTACGCTCGCGCGCTTCGGCATCTGCAGCATTTGCCGTGCAAAAAACGCCCAGCACCATCAGCGCACAAACCGCCGTGGACAGAAAACGATGCGAAACGCTGGAGGCGGAGAAGAAAGAAGTGGATGACATGACGGGCTCCCGGAAAAATTGTTTCAAGCCCCCCTTCGGAGCTTGCTTGAGAATGATACCAAGGGAGTGTTAAAAATCCTGCGCGGTCACGGTTTATAATTATGGCAATAAAATCAGCCAGATAAGCCGAAGCGTCGAAATTTTTCAGAAAAATTTGGAGCGGGCGACGGGATTCGAACCCGCGACATTCAGCTTGG
>DQGU01000087.1 GCA_003524565.1 Rhodospirillaceae bacterium | reverse complement strand
AATGCGATTGTCACGCGCAAGCTGACGCCCGAAGAAGTTTTGTCGCGCGTCGCGAAAGAGCCGAAGGACGGGCGCAAGATAGACAAAGCGCTGCTTTCAGGTGATGCGTGGCTGGTGCGCATGGCGGTATTCCCGACCATGGATGCCGAAGAAATGTCGCCGACCTATGAAATGGATTTGGTACTGCACGACAACGGCGTCGTCAGTCATGTGCTGGTCGATTACAAGACTTTTAAAATCGAACAGATTTTGTCGGCGGTAGAAACCCTGCCTGCCAAAGCCTGCCGCTAGATCCTGCCGCTAGAGCCTGCAGCCGCGCGCGTTTAAATTTCGCTAACGAATCTTAACGGATTGTTAAGCTTTCCCCGCGTATAACGAGGGGGAAGGCTGCGCCCATTGCCCCCGTTTTTTATCTTATTTATATGGCGCGCCCGGCATCAAGGGGAGATGTCTATGAAAAAGAAAGTGCTTATCGTCGAAGACAACGAGCTGAACATGAAGCTGTTCGAAGACCTGCTCGGCGCACATGGCTATGACACGATAAAAACCAAAGACGGCGGGCAGGTGCTGGATATCGCCCGCGACCAGAAACCCGATTTGATTATCATGGACATACAGCTGCCGGAGGTTTCGGGGCTGGAGGTGACGCAGTGGCTCAAAAGCGACCACGAGCTGCGCGCTATCCCTGTGATTGCCGTCACGGCCTTCGCCATGAAGGGGGACGAGGATAAAATCCGTCAGGGCGGCTGCGAGGATTATGTCAGCAAGCCGATTTCTATCGTGGATTTTATGCAGGTGGTTCAAAAACACCTGGAAAAATAATCAAATAACCTTTTAGAAATAAGCCTTTAAAACGGGTAATTCTTCCTTTAACATTTTGCTTTAGGGTTGATAGGAAGGCTCTCCTTCCGCAAAAAATGCCTAATCAGGCTGGGGTTCCATTTTATGACAGCACGCGTACTGGTCGTCGATGACATTCTGCCGAACGTCAAACTGCTCGAAGCAAAGCTGAGCGGGGAATATTTCGACGTCATTACCGCCAGCAGCGGCGCGGAGGCCATCCAGAAGGCCGAAAAAGAAAGCCCCGATATTATCCTTCTCGACGTGATGATGCCGGGCATGGATGGTTTTGAAACCTGCCAGCGTTTGAAAAGCAGCCCCGCGACCGCGCATATCCCCGTGGTCATGGTGACGGCGCTGACGGACGCGACCGACCGCGTGCGCGGACTTGAATCCGGCGCGGATGATTTCCTGTCGAAACCTGTGAATGACATTGCGCTGATGGCGCGCGTGCGCTCCCTCGTGCGTCTGAAAATGACGGTCGATGAATGGCGTATCCGCGAGAACACCGCGAACCAGTTCGGATTTGTCGGCAACAAAGGCACGTTTCTGGCGGAGCCGTCCGAAAAAGCCCGCGTGCTGATTATCGAAGATAAAAGCTTCGAGAGTGAAAAATTCATCGAAACGCTGAAACGTGATGACGACGAAATCGTCGCGGTGCGCAGCGGCGACCAGGCCATGGACATGGCGCAGCATAACGATTTCGACATCATCACCGTCAGCCTGAATTTGCAGGGCGAAGACGGTTTGCGCCTTTGCTCGCACCTGCGCTCGAACGAGCGCACGCGCGCGGTGCCTATTCTGATGGTCGCCGAAGAGGGCGATATGAAACGCATCGCCCAAGGCCTCGAGATTGGCGCGCATGACTATATCCTGCGCCCGGTTGACCGTAACGAGCTGCTGGCGCGCGTGCGCACGCAAATCCGCCGCAAACGCTATCAGGACCGCCTGCGTTCGAACTATGAACAAAGCTTGTCGCTCGCGCTGACCGACAGCCTGACGGGGCTGTTCAACCGCCGCTATCTGATGGTGCACCTTGAAAAACTGCTCAATAAAAACAAAGAGAGCAACAAGTCGCTGTGCTGCCTGATGATGGACATCGACCATTTCAAGAAAATCAACGATACCTACGGCCATCAGGTCGGCGACGATGTTTTGAAGGTTTTTGCCGAACGTGTATCGCAGCGTCTGCGCAGCTTTGACCTTGTCGCGCGTCTGGGCGGCGAGGAATTTGTGGTCGTGCTGCCGGATATCAGCCAGGATATGGCGTTTCAGGTGGCGGAGCGTCTGCGCAAGGGCATTTGCAACACCAAATTCGAAGTTTCCGGCCCGCACGGCCAGATTGACGTCAGCGTCAGCATCGGCGCCGCCATGATTACGGGCGCGCAGAATTTGAAAGTCGAAGACGTTCTGAAACAGGCGGATGACGAGCTGTACCGCGCGAAAGAGGGGGGGCGCAACCGCGTCTATTTCATGGGGCACGGCCATGTGCAGTTGCCCGAGCGTCCGCCCGCACCGCCGCCTGCCGACGGCAGCGCCCCGGCTGAAGAAAAAGTCAGCGGCGATACGATTAAAAAGATTATCTAGGTTTTCAAAAGATAGGCCTGCGGCCGCATAAGGCAGAAAGCAGGCAGCAAAAAAGGCGGCGCTTCAAAGCGGCCGCCTTTTTGCTTGCGCGAAGCAGACGAAGATTACTTCATCTTGCCTTCGGTATAAACTTCATGCACGCGCTTCTTCGGGTTGAACTTTTTCAGTTTCAGTTTATCCGTCGTGTTGCGGGAGTTTTTCTCGCTGAAATAAACGTGATCGCCATCGGGGCTTACCAGTTTGATTGTCGCGCGGGGACCTTTTTTTGCCATCGTCGTCGTCCTTAGGGGTTACGTCTTGTCGTCGAATTTAAATTCCATAATCGCATAATGGCCTCAGCGGCCGTGAATCGCTCTAAAGGCGCGATAGCCATGCGAGTGGCTGAACATACCTTTTCGTTCCGTAAAGTCAAGCGCAAATCAGGAAATGCGCCTAAAGTCGCGGTTTTACGAAGCTTTTCAGCTCAAACGCGCTTAAAAAAGCCGAAAAACCAGATACGCACACGGCGGAAAAGCAGCGGCGCGTCGGTCAGCATCAGGCACAGGCAACCATCCGCCCCTGCGCGGGGGGCGTGAACAAAGGCCTTGTCATCGATAACAATCAAATCGCCCGCGCGGTAACTGCCGGCATGGTCGCTGAACCCGCCTTGCAGCACCAGCGTGACTTCGCGCCCTGCATGGCTATGCGCCGGTGTTTGCTGGTGCGGCGACAGGCGCAAAAGGCGCAGGCGGTGACGGCAGGGGCTGCCCGCAGGCACATGCAGCGATACGGCTTCGACGCCGCTTGGCAGTTTTTGCCAGCGGATGCTACGCTCCGTGCAGTTGCCGCAGAGAAGCTTCATCACGGCGGGCGGAATGGCCGCGTCCTGCTGCATGGGGATATGCGCGGGCGCGGGCGGTGCGGGGCTTTCGATACGCGCCATTACTTTTTCGAAACAGTCTTTGGATACGGGTGCGGCGTCTTCTTCGGGGCATTCGCAAATCATTTTTGCGCCCATGGCCTCGAAGGCTTCAAGCTTGCGGCGCGCAAGGGGGTTCAGTGCGACATGGCAGGCGACCAGAAGTGCTTCGGTCGGGCGCAGGTGGCCGGCGGCATAGTGCATCAGCATCATCTCGACGAGGGAATGGTCTATCACTGGCTTTCCTCCGTCTTTTTACGCGGCGTAAAACCGCCGCGCAGTTTTTCAAGCGCCAGCCGCAGGCGCGATTTGACCGTGCCCAGCGGAATGCGCGTTTCATCCGCAATCGCCTGATGGGTTTTGTCTTCAAAAAAGGCCATACGCAGCAGTTTTGCCTGCTCTTCCGGCAGCGCGCTGATGGCGGCGCGCAGTTTTTCAATCGTGGCGGTATCCGCATAGGCGTCATCTGGCGCGTCGGTCGTGGCCGCGCGCTCAAGTGCGGGGTTGTCGCTATCGACTTCCACATATTTTTCGCGGCGCAGGGTGTCGATGCGGCGGTTACGCGCGATGGTGAAAATCCATGTGCTGGCGGCGGCTTTTTGGGGGTCGTATTGCGCGGCCTTTTCCCAGATGGTGACGAAGGTATTCTGCACGATTTCTTCGGCCAGTGCCTCGGCCGCGCCGTTTTTCAGCAGGTATGATTTCAGGCGCGGCGCATAGTATTCGAACAGGGTGCGAAACGCATCGCGGTCCTGCCGTGCGCCGACAGCGGCCAGCAGCGCGTTATGCGTCTGCGTTTGCGGCGGGGGGGGGGGGGGGATATGCGCCGTATCTTGCGGGGTTGCGGGCACCATAAGCTGTTTTAGGCGTGCCAAGGGGCGGAAAGCAAGGCTTTCCGGCGGCCATGCGCAGGGCTTGGTGCAAACGGCAATCATTTTACATGTTATCCTTCATCACGCTCTTTTTACGGTTTTTGCTTGGCTTTGGATGACTCAAAAGCTAACTTGTTCATAAGGCTTAATATTTTAAAAGGTACCCGCTCATGAAACATACGGCAGTCCTCACAGGCGCTTTTGCTCTCCTGCTTTCGGCGGGCGTTGCTTTTGCGGCGTCTGACACGGCAACCCTCGGCGTCTTCGGCGATTGGAAAGCGCATAGCTTTGTCGATGCCGGCACGGGCGGCAAGGCCTGTTTCATGACCAGCGAGCCCAAGAAAACCGAAGCGAACGTCAAGGGCGTCAACCGCGGCAAGATTGCCGTTTTCGTGACCCACTGGGCGGCGGATAAAACCAAAAACGTCATCAGCGTTTCGATGGGCTACCCGCTGAAAGAAGGCACGCCTGTCAGCATCACGATTGACGGCAAGACCTATGCGCTTGCCACCAACCTGTCGAACAAGGCTGAAGAAGTCGAAATGGCATGGGCGCCCGACCAGGCGACCGACGATGCGATTGCAGAGGCCGTTCAGAAAGGCAGCCGCATGGTTATCAAGGGTACGTCGCGCCGCGGCACGCTGACCACGGATACCTATAGCCTCAAAGGCACGGGCGATGCTTACAAAGCTATCAGCAATGATTGCGGCTTCTAAGCGGCGCTTATAAAGACAATAAAAAAGGCCCTCCTTGCGGAGGGCCTTTTTCGTATCGGGTTGAAGCCCGCGATACGGTCGTTCTATCAGTTCGCCAGCGACCAGGTGCCGTCGTTGTTTTTGCAGGCCGTGCCGTATGCCGTTTCGGGCTGGCCATCGACCACGATGGTTTGGCGGTACTGGCGGCAAACGCCGCCGGTGGCGGAATTCACGCCTTCGCGTACCGGCGTGACGGAACCGCTGTGGCCGCTTTCGGGGTTGTTCCAGCTGATGGTCTGGTTAATCGGCGCGCTGTAAGCCTGATTGACGGCGCGGTTATGATATTCCATGTCCGCGCGGTCGAGGGATTTACCAATCGAGCTGCCGACGAAGGCGCCGATAAGCGCACCCGCACCGGTCGCCCAGAGCTGGCCGCTGCCGCCG
>DQGU01000071.1:5831-9443 GCA_003524565.1 Rhodospirillaceae bacterium | reverse complement strand
CCAGCATGCGGTTGCCATGGACTTCGAGAATTTTCGATCCCGCAAAGCCGCCCAGCAGCGCAGCGCGCACCTTCGCGCCATCGACGCCGCTTTTTTCCGCCAGCAGCATGGCTTCGGCGACGGCCTCGATAGTCACCGCAACCACAATCTGGTTGCAAGATTTGGCAACCTGCCCCGCGCCGTTTGCGCCGACATGCACAATGTTCTTACCCATGGCGTCGAAATACGGCTTCACGCGCGCGAAAACTTCGTCCTTGCCGCCGACCATGATGGAAAGCGTGCCCCCAATCGCGCCGCTTTCGCCGCCCGACACAGGCGCATCCAGCATCTCAACACCCCGTTCAGCCAGACGCGCGGCAAAATCGCGCGTGGCATCTGGCGAAATCGTGCTCATGTCCACAACCACGCTGCCAGCGCGTGCGCCGTGGATGATGCCTTTGTCACCGAAAATGACGGCCTCCACATCGGGCGTGTCGGATACGCAGGTGAATATGATATCGGCAGCAGCCGCCACAGCGGCGGGTGATGCGCAAACCTGCGCCCCCGCATCCGCCAGCGGCGCGGTGCGCGCCTGCGTGCGGCCGTAAACGGCAACGCTATGCCCAGCCTTCAGCAAGTTCAAAACCATCGGCTGCCCCATAATGCCGGGGCCGATGAAGCCGAGTTTAGCGGACGTCATGTCTTTATTCCTTTTTGCTGATGCGCCCTCAAGCCTGCGGCGGCTTGGGCTTCGGGGTTTGTTTGCGGCTGCGCGGTTTTTTGGCGGCGGCGGCTTTGAATTGCGGCGTCAGATGCAGTTTGCGCACCGCACCCGCGAGCTTTTGTCCCGACAGCGGGATGAGTTTCGACTCGCGCGTATAAAGCAGCGCGCATTTGATTTGCTTATCCGGATAAATCTGCTGAAGCGCAAGGCGGTAGGACGCCATCTGCGCGACATATTTATACTGCACCTGCGATACGTTTTTCGGCACCTTGCGGCTGTTTTTGAAATCCACAATCAAAACGGTTTTGTCATCGACCACAAGACGGTCAATCTGGCCGGACATTACCTGTTTCTTGCCGTCTTTTTCGAACATGCCGGTAATCGACACTTCCGCGCGCGAATTCGGGCCGAAAATGGCGCCGAAATCGGGGTCGTTCAAAATCGACAAGACCTGTTTGAGCGATTGTTCCTGATCTTTCTCGCTCAAACCCCATGCGGGTTTGGCCAAAAACTTCTTCGCCGCCGCTTCGCGCGCTTCGGGCGCAACGGCGGGCAAGAATTCAAACAGGTTATGCACCACGGTGCCGAGCTGGCGGTGGTACATCTCCCCCGCGCCTTCAAGCGGCGATGCCGCGCCGTAATCATCCGCCGTGCGTTTGTATTCGGACGGGCGGAATTTTTCGACCGGCTGCTGCGGCGCGGCGGGTGCGCTGCGCGCCCAGACGGGGATACCCGTGATGCGTTTTTTACCAAGCGGCTTCACGTTATCCGGCTGCGGCGCAGCGGTTTGTTTAATCTCGAAACGCAGAATTTTCGGCGCGGGCGCATCATCAGGTGCGGCGCCATCATCCGGCGGATTGTCGTTGGCGGCGGCGGGCGGGGTTTTCGCATCCCCCTCCGGCTTTGGCGCATCGATGATTTTAATCTGCTCGCCCAGATTTTGCTGAAGCCCTGTCGCAATCAGGGAATACCAGCTTTTTTCCTGTACCTTGTCACGGTTCTGGCTGCCGTACACATAAAGGCGGTCGGCGGCGCGGGTCATGGCCACATACAAAAGACGGCGGAATTCACGGTCGCGTTCCTGCTCCGCCCGTTCACGCTCGGCGGCAAAAATACGGCTTTCCTGATCTGCGCGCGGCACCCAGAGCGGCACGGGGCGTTCGCCCTCCGGCCACAAAAATTTCGGCCGGGCGCGCGTATTGTCGGCAGGAATACCCGTGGTGTCGGGCAAAATCACGATGGGCGCTTCAAGCCCCTTCGCGCCGTGTACGGTCATGATATGCACGCGGGGGGAATCTGAATCGAGGTTAATCTCGCGCTTCACTTCCGCCTCGCCCGCATCCAGCCACGCAAGGAAGCCCTGCATGCTCGGCACATGGATTTTTTCAAACCGCTCGACCGCGTTCATGAATTCGACCAGTGGGTCTTCCGCTTCAAAGCCAAGGCGCGCATAAAGCGCGTTCAGCCCCGATTTGGCATGTGCGGGGCAGGCATCCATCAGCACGGATGAATAAAATTCATACGGACGCTCCGCCGTCAGACGCTCCTGCAGGCGCGACAGATATTCAAAAGCGGATTTGTAAATACCGGCAGATTTTTCATCCGCCGCTTTTTCCTTCAGCGCCGACCACAAATCGGCGCTGCGGCCAACGGCAAGGTCTTCGAGCTGCTGGTCGTTCATGCCAATCAGCGGCGATTTCAAAACGCTGGCGAGTTTGTAATCGTCCTTGGGGAACAAAAGAACCTCGCCCAGCGCGACCAAATCCATGACCACAATCTGTTCACGCAGCGACATGCGGTCGGCACCGGCGACCGGAATATCGCGTTTTTTAAGCGCGCGCACCATGTGGTCAACGAAAGCCGAGCGGCGGCGCACCAAAATCATGATATCCGCCGGATTGACGGGGCGTTTGCGTGACGGCAGCTCTTCGCCGCCATCCAGCCATTCTTTAATCTGGTCGGCGATTTTATCGGCAAGGTCAGCGGCCGGGTCGGATACGTCTTCGCGTTTCAGCGGCAGCGACCACGGCGTGGCTTCTTCGGGCTGTTTCGCGTGGATAACGGGATGCACTTCGACCAGTCCCGCCTGACCGCGGCGGAAAGGGTCGTGGTGGACTTTTTTATCAGCGGCTTCGTTTTCGTCGAACAAACCATCGGACGCCTCAGGGTTCGCGAATACCGCATCCACCGCCTGCGTGATAGCGGGGGAGGAGCGGAAGGCGATTTCCATCTGCACTTCGCGCCATTTGCCGCCGGATTTGCCGACCATATCCGAAAACATTTTCTTGCGCCGCGCGAATTCTTTGGGGTCTGCGCGCTGAAAACTGAAAATCGACTGTTTTTCATCGCCAACCACAAAAATCGTGTGGTCTTTGGATTTTTTACGCTCGGCATTGGTAAAAAATTCCTTGGCGATGGCGGAAACCAGCTGCCACTGGTCGGGGTTGGTGTCCTGCGCTTCGTCAATCAGGATATGTTTCAAATCGCCGGGCAGTTTTTGCAAAACCCAGCCCGCCGCATTATCTTCGCGCATCATTTTATTCGCGTAATGCACAAGGTCGTCGTAATCGAGATAGTTAAGGCTGCGCTTTTTCTCGGCATAGCGCTCCAGAATGGCACCGGTCAGGCGCAGGATGGATTCCGTGCTGCGCGCGGTATTCACCGTGGCAATTGCTTCCATCCCGTCCATCAGGCGGTGCGCTTCGCGCTCCAGTATTTCCTGCGCGTGGGACGTTGCCTTGGTCGTCAGGCGTTTGCGCATCTCGCCGTCCTTGGTCAGGAAAACGCCGGCGTAGTCCTGGAAAATCTCCATGCGGCTGTCGGGGTGCATTATCCACGCCTTGATGATTTTCGCTTTTTCAAGGTCGGTCGCGCTGCCCGCGGCCAGAATATCCGCCGCCTGCTTGAGC
>DQGU01000071.1:0-5549 GCA_003524565.1 Rhodospirillaceae bacterium | reverse complement strand
TGGCCGTCAATGCCGCGCGGCGCCTGCAGATGGTCATAGACCGCATCGATGGTTTCTTCGAGCCCGCCCTGTTCGCCAAAAATGGCCAGCAGCTGCCCGCGGCGGTATGTCAGCTCCCCTATCAACGCGGCGAAATCGTCTTCGGAGACTTCCGGCGTCACCGCATGCACGGCCCGCGCGAGGGGGGTATTCGGCTCCCGCTGGATGCGGCGCAGAATATCGGCCTGCGATTCACGCAGCATTTCCGCCGCCGTCTGGTCGTCCATGACGTCGAAATAGGGCGGAATGCCCGATTCAATCGGGAAGCGGCGGATAAGCGATTGCGAAAAAGAGTGAATGGTCTGGATTTTGAGCCCGCCATGCGCATCCAGAAATTCCGCAAACATCTGGCGCGCGCGTTTGGTCGTTGCCTCGTCAGGCGCTTTGCCGCTGAGCTTGGTCAGCTTTTCTTCAAGCTTTTTATCATCGCAGGTCGCCCATACCGACAGCTCTTCGCGGATACGGTTGGTCATGACGGACGCGCCTGCCTTGGTAAAGGTCAGGCACAAAATCTGGTCCGGCGTCGCGCCCGACAGCATCAGACGCAAAACGCGGTCAGTGAGAACCTTGGTCTTGCCCGTGCCCGCACTGGCCGTGACCCAGACGCTGGCCAGCGGGTCGGACGCTTTGCGCTGCGCGATATTGGGGTCGAGCTTGGGCGCGCGCGCGGATTTTTTCGCCGGTTTTTCCTGCGGCGCTTCATGCGTGGCATCGTTCGCGGCGGGCGGGAGTTTTTTGTGCAAATCGTCCGGGTTTTGCTTCGGCATTATTTCGGCCCTCCCTTCCCGCCCGGCGTATTGCCGGTATTGCGGCGGCGCTGCGTGGCTTTGCGCGGCTGTTTTTTGTTATTGGTCTTGCTGACCGTGCCCCACTCGCCGCTGCGCGACAGGTGTTCGTAGTTCTGATAGCGCGGCGCCCATTCGGGGCGCGGGTTCGACAGATACGGCGTTTTGGGGTCATTAAAGGCCTTGGCCAGACGCTCCACGCCTTCGCGCGCTTCGCCGACCAGTTTTTTGACATCGCCGCGCACTTCGGTGACTTCGGCCGCGGGGCGTCCGCCCGACAGCTTCCAGTATTGCAGCGCGCCGACATCGCCCGCATCAATCCCTTCGAACCCGCCGGTGAAGGCAATCAGCGCCTCCAGCGTCAGCTGCGGGGAAAAGCCGAGCCCGACTGCTTTTTGCAGCGGCACGGAGCCTGTTTTGTAGTCGATAATCTGCAGCTGGTCTTCGCCGTCGCGGTCGATACGGTCGGCAATCGCGGTGAGGGTAAAGACTTCACCGCCGCCAAGGTCAATCTCCAGCTTGCCGTTCACTTCGGTGCCCATGGTGCGGCACAGTTCGCGCCGTTCGTTTTCGAATTTCACGAACCATTTGGCAATGCGTTCAAACCGCGGCCACCAGAAAGATTGCACGGAGGGGTTGTTCATCCGCGCCTTGAATGTTTCCTCGCCAATCTTGAGCAATTCATCCAGCGCGTTATCCGGCAGTTTATCGGGGAATTTCTTGACGAATTCATCCAGCGCGTCGTGCGTGAACGTGCCTTTTTCCGATACGCTGGGGCTGGCGTCCAGCGGGTCGCGCGGGCGCAGTTTCAACACATATTTCGCATAGACGGTATAAGGGTCGCGCATCAGCGATTCAACCGCCGTCACCGGCAATTTTTTCGGGCGCGCCGATACAGGCGGCGTCGGTGCGGGCGGGTCGATGGGCGTGACATCGCCCGGGGTGTGCATGGCGGCGTGAATGTCGCGCAGCTGGTCGCGGCTTTCAATCGCACTCTCGAGCCCTGCGCCTTTCAGCACCATCATCAGGCGTGTGAGGAAGGGCGAGGCCACGCTGGGCGCATCGCCGCTGCGCACGCTGCGCGACAAAAGAACGTTGGGGTTGGATGCCATTTGCACAAACTGGTGCGCGGCACGGCCGATGCTTTCTTCCGCTTCGCGCAGGCCGAGTTTTTTGACCATATCGGGCGACAGCCACGGATTTTCTGCCGTTTTGCGCGGCCATACGTCGTCATTGATGCCGCCGATAATAACCACATCCGCTTTTTGCAGGGCGGCCTGTTCGGGCGTGACGATTTTGAGAACGGGGTGCGGGCGCGCGGTCGGCTGCACCGTCACATCGCGCATCAACCCTTGCAGCACATCCACATAATCGCGGCCGGTTACATCGGGCAGTTTTTGCGCGGCGTCTTTGAGCTGCGTCATGAAACGCGCGGCTTTCACACCGTCGTCGCCGCGCCAGATGCGGTCGGCGCCTTTGGTTTTGCCTTCGGCGGCCAGCGTTTCGGCAAAGCGGATATGCGCATCCAGATATTGCGCAAAGGGCTGCGGCTTGCCTGAATTGACCATATCAAAAAACGGCTTGCCTGCGGCATCGATGCGGTCGATGAAGGCGGTCAAATCGGCCTCTTTCGCGGCCAGTTCTTCCTTACTGAGCTTTTGGTCGGGGCGGCGCGATTGACGGTTGAAAGCGGCTGCGAGCATATTTTTAATGCCCTCCGCCCCCGGACCCGGGCGCGGGCCGTGCAGCACCATATCTTCGATGGCGGCAAGCTTATCGCGGAAATCAGCCTTACTCTCGCCCATGGTGGCGAGGGGATGCTTGAGCGCCTCCAAAAGCGGCACCGGCGCCCATTCTTCGGTCGCCATGTGGGCGGAGGCGAGCAGGTAAACTCCCGCCGACGTATCGGCAAGCGAAATGCCCGCGCCGTCATCCACATGAATGTCCCAGTATTTCAAACGCGCCGATACGCGCCGCGCGAGGGAGCGGTCAGCCGTCACCAGCATCGCCGTGCGGCCGGAAACTTCGAGCGTTTCGCGCATTTTGAGGGCGATAACGCTGGCCTCTTCCTGCGGGGAGCCACATGTCACCAAATCCATGCCGTTCAGCGCGGCGGCGCTGATGGTTTTATCGTCATTGGCGGGCTCGGCCAATTTGGCGATACGCGCAGGTGTTTTTTTGCTGGCTTTCAGGTGGCTCCAGCCCTCCGCCGTGCCGGCGGGGCGCATAGCTTCGCGCAGCAGTTTTTGCCGCTCGCGCGATGTCAGCGCGGGATTATTCGCGCGCGCGTGCTGCGGCGCTGTTTCCGCCCCTTCGAGCGTACGGATATCCTTGCGCGCCACATCCATCGCGGCGAGGATTTTTTTGAACGAAAACTGCGGATGCACCGGCGTCAGCACATCCCAGCTTTTGTCATCCAGCGCCGTATCAACGCCCGGCAAAACAACCGCACCGCCCGGCGTGCCGATAACGGCCTTGAGCAGCGCCAAAGTCGAGGGGTTGGTATCGGAAAAGCCAACCGCAATCACGGGGTTTTTCGGCGGCGACATTTGCCAGTGCGCGGCCTGTATTTGTATCAGGGCGCTGCGGTGTTCTTCGGGGTCAACCTGCCCCATTTCCTGCAATTTTTTCGGCCAGACGTCGGTGATGATGCGCAGGAAATCCGCCGTCGGTGCCCATTGCTTTTTAAACGCATCCGGCACAAGGCGGTCGATATCGCGCAGCTGGATGTTATTGGATTGCAGCTCGTCCAGAAAATTGCCGAGCTCCCCGCCCAGCTTCACGGCTTTTTGGAGCGACGAGGCCATGCCCGGAATTTTCATGATTTCGGAGGCAAGCATCAATTGACGCTCCAGCCGCGTCACGGGCGGCGGAATATCCATCAAGGCCTGCGACAAAACCTGATTGTCCGCCATGCGGAGCGAGAGATAACCATCGTCGATATCCCCCGGCGCGTCGATGCGCGGCATGATGCCGGGGCGGCCGCCCATTTGCTCCATAAACGCTTGGCGCAGTTGAAACGCGGTATCGCGGTTCGGCACAAGAATGGTGAGGTCGGACAGCTTCAGCGGGTCGTTGCCGATGCGCGCCAAAATACCGCGCGCCGTTGCGGCCAGAAAGGGCTGGTCTGGCGCAACGGTATAAACGCCGGCATGTTCTTGCCGTTTGGTCGGGGCGTTATCGCCGGAGCGCGGACGGTCAGTCATGGACGTGCCTTTCGTTGTCGCCGCCGAACCCTTGCGCGTTGCGCGTGGGCAGGCCACAAATCCTGCGGCGCGGCCGCAAGAAACTTCGAATCCGGATGTCTGTTGTAGGTAGCCATAATTACAACGAAATCCGGCAGGAGTATATGGCGAATACGGCAGCGCGGCACATATCCGCACGGCCTCTCTCCGTCTGCTCCGGCACACCCTTCTTTTTACTTTATATATAGCTGTTGATAGCAGCTTACGTTTTGGATATGAAAAGTCAAGCGCGCGTTAGTCCTGCCTTGTGGCCGCCGTATTGCGGGGCGGATGCGCATGGACGGCATTTAGTCCTATTTTTTATGGGCATTTAGAAGGCTTTATTCCATATTTTTATAGCGCGGCGACTGGACGCGGGGCACTTCGGGCGATATGTTCCTATATATCTCGTGCGCCGCCGCAAGCCGTGGCCGCCATTTGTTTCGTGACCCTACGGAATACACATTATGCAAAACAATAGCCGCCCCCTGTCGCCGCACCTGCAAATCTACCGCTGGCAGCTGACGATGTTCCTGTCCATCCTGCACCGCGTGACGGGCTTTGGCCTTGCCGTCGGTGCGCTTCTTGCCGTGTGGTGGCTGATGGCCGCACTGGGCGGGGCAAAATCTTTCGACCATTTCCACGATTTCACCCATAGCCTTATCGGACAGCTGATGCTGGCGGGCTGGTTGTTTTCGCTGGTGTTCCATTTTCTGAACGGCCTGCGCCATCTGGTATGGGATACCGGACGCTGGCTGACGCTGAAAGGCGCCTATGCGAGCGGCTATGCCGTTTTGTTCGGCGCAATCGCCATCACCGCCGCCCTCTGGTTTTACGCAGGACGTTAAAACATGACCGCAAACAACAATTCATCTATCCGCACCCCGCTTGGCCGCGCGCGTGGCCTTGGCAGCGCCAAAGACGGCACGCACCACTGGTGGGTGCAGCGCGTATCGGGCATCGCCATGGTGCCGTCGCTGATTTACCTGTTCACGCAGCTGCCGCAGCTGGTCACGCATAACCACGATGCGTTCATCATGTGGTTGCAGCAGCCTTGCGCCGCGCTGGCGCTTTCCACGTTTCTGGCGGCAGCGTTTTACCACGCATCGCTGGGCGTACAGGTGATTATCGAGGATTACATCCACTGCGAAGGCCAGAAGGTCGCGCTGCTGCTTGTCAACAAGCTCGCGTTCCTTCTTCTGGGCATCGTCGCGATTTACGCCATCCTGCGTATCAACTTCGGACTTATCGGGTAATATATCATGCAGCAATCCTACGCGATTATCGAACACGAATATGACGTCGTCGTCGTCGGCGCCGGCGGCGCAGGCCTCCGCGCCACTTTCGGCATGGCGGAAAAAGGGCTGAAAACGGCCTGCATCACCAAGGTATTCCCGACGCGCAGCCACACCGTCGCCGCGCAGGGCGGGATTTCCGCGGCCCTTGGCAACAACGGCGAAGACGACTGGCGCTGGCACATGTACGACACCGTCAAGGGCTC
>DQGU01000259.1 GCA_003524565.1 Rhodospirillaceae bacterium | reverse complement strand
GACACCGGAACCAAAGACTACCTTTCCCCCTATACGCTCGCCCTGCCCAAAATCGTAAGCGATTTCGCGGAGCTTGACATCATTTTCACCAACCATCCGGAGCAGCAAAAAAACCTCCAGACCTTGAAAAAGGAAGTCAATAACCGCATTGCCCTCGCCGATGAAATTATCGCAACCTACGACACGCACGGACAGGAAGCAGCCTTTGCCCTCGTACGCAAAGGCGTCGGCAAAAAGGAAATGGACGAAATCCGTCATCTGATAAACGAGATGATAAGCACCGAGCGTTTCCGTCTGCAAAACCGCCGCAACATTACCGACGAAGCGCTGCAAAGCACATTCTATATTTCCGGTGCGGGACTGGCGGCCTGTTTTGTCATCATGGGTTTCGTTTTCTATCAGATTGCGCGTGAAAATCGTCTGCGCGGCCAGACCGAAGACACACTGAAACATGCGCTGAGTGAAATGCAAACGCTGTCGGACGAAAACCGCAACATCAGCCACATGGCAGAGTACCTGCAAAGCTGCCAGACGCCGGACGAGGCTTATAAAATACTCGAAGACCTGATGCCCGCCCTTTTTCCCGCCAGCAGCGGGCGCATTTCCACCTTCAACAATTCGCGCAACCTCATCGAAAGCACGCTGACATGGGGCGGCAATGCGGACAGAAACGCGGGCGAGTTTATGCCGCAGGAATGTTGGGCGCTGCGCCGCGGCCAGCCCCATATCTACCGCCGCGGCGGGACGGAGCCGATATGCACGCATATATCCGAATCCTCCGCCTCTTCCCTTTGCCTGCCCATGCAGGCGCACGGGGAGACCATCGGGCTTTTGCACATGGCGTCCGACGATGAAACCGCGCCATTGCACGCTGAACGTCCGCAGCGGCTTGCGAAGCGCATCAGCGAGCAGGCATCGCTGGCCATTTCGAACCTGAAGCTGCAGAACAAGCTGCTGGTACAATCGACCCACGACCCGCTCACGCGGCTTTTCAACCGCCGTTATCTTGAAACAACGCTGGAGCGGGAAATCAGCCGCGCCAAACGCTCCGGCCAGCCCCTTTGCGTCATGGTGCTGGACATCGACCATTTCAAAAAATTCAACGATACCCGCGGCCACGATGCAGGTGATGCGCTTTTGGTACATTTCGCCAAACTGCTGCAAGCCAAAACCCGCAAGGAAGACATCGTCTGCCGCTATGGCGGGGAAGAATTTGTGGTCGTCCTGCCGGGGGCATCGCCCGATATAGGATTGATGCTGGCAGAAAAGCTCTGTGCCGCCACGCGCGAAATGGATGTGATGTTCAATGGCGTTTCGCTGGGCATGATTACGGTTTCCATCGGCATCGCCAGCTATCCGCAGCACGGGGAGTCGCAGGAAGACCTTATTTCCCGCGCCGATGCCGCGCTTTATATGGCCAAGCACGGCGGCCGCAATCAGGCGCTTCTGGCGGCATAAAAAACGCAGCAAAAAAGCCGGAAGCAAAAAACTTCCGGCTTTTTTGTTTGGTCGAGAGGCATTAATTAATCACGCCCGCCGCCTCTGCCACCGCGCGGCGGTGCATCACGGCCATCACGGCGGTCTTCGCGTCTGTCGAAACGGTCTTCCTTGCGGTCGCGCCCGTCTTCGCGGCGGTCATAGCGGTCTTCTTTACGGTCATAATAGTCTTCGGCTTTATCGCGGCGGCCACCGTCGTGTTTATCATCCCACTTGTCTTCACGACGGTCGTAGCGGTCTTCATGCCAGTCACGGCGGTCTTCGCGGTGGTCACGCATGTCTTCGTGACGGTCGCGGTAATCCTCGTGGCGGTCACGCGCATCTTCGCGGCGGTCTTTCATGCGTTCCTGATGTTCTTCCACACGCTCGCGGTGTTCTTCGCGGCGGTCCTGCATTTTTTCGCGGTGTTCCTGAATACGCTCGCGCATTTCTTCCTGATGTTCGCGCCAGGCTTCGGGCGGCTTGCCCGAGGGGGGCATCGGACGCCCGTCCGGCTGGGCATAAGCGCCCGTCGTCGAAAACAGCATCAGTGCGCCAGCGGCGACGGAAAGAAAATGATATCGGTTCATAAAATCCCCCTTTGGGTTTTAATTGTTTGTCTTTTCAAAGGCTTGGGTAAATACAGCGCTTACCCCTGCGCCTTTCATACGTCTATGACACGCACCGGACAGACAAACCCTGCGGAAAATTTTAATGGCTGGAATCCGGTAAAATAATAGCCGCACATGAAAGCGCAAATAGCACCAAAAGAACCGCCAGCGCCATACGGTCGCTGCGGATGGCAGCCGCGTATTTTTCGGATTTTACCAAAGAAGACGTGCGCGCAATTTGCATGAGCGCCCCGATAATAAATATATAGGCCAGCACATATACTTTATCCGTCAGCAGCAGGTAATCCACATCCGGCAAGCCGCTGGCCGTTGTCAGTTGCAAGGCCACCAGCGTCAGCAGCGCCGTAATCGCAACCCCCAGCCGTCCTTCGACATATTGCGGGTGCACAAAAAAAACCAGCGCGGCACAGAAAATAACCAGCCCCAGCGGCATGAATATTTTGACCGCTGTCGTCGATGCAGGCCGCACCACAGGCACCACAAAAGACACCCGCGCGTATGGATACAGGTCATTCTGCGTCAAATCGCCAAACGCCGTCGGGTATGGAAAGGCACGGATTTCAAGCCGCGGCGGCTCCAGCATAAAACCGGGCAGGCTGATTTCAGGGTTGATGCTGATAGCGCCGCCCTTGGCGCTGCGCTCCGCCACATAAACCACGCCGCGCGTATCATCGACGCTGTCTTCCATCGCGGCGACAAGAAACTGGCGGTCAAACGGATAATCCTGCAGCGGGAATTTAGAGCTGAATTTCCCCTGCTGGCGTATCACCATGTGCAGCGTGCCGTCGGGCATTTTTTGCGGCTCGTCATATACGGGCGTGCGTACATGGTCGGCGGGGTCAAAAGCGTTCATGAATTCCGCCGTTTCCCACGGCTTCAGCGCAGGGTCTTTCCAGCGGAACCAGACGTACATATCAAGGCGGTAACTGTGGCTGCGCATATCGACTTCGAGAATATCGTTGATATGCGCCCCGACGACAACGCGTTCAGGCTTTTCGTATTTGACAGGCGGCGGAATGTCATCCGACGTCACGGCAATCGGCGGCACGGCGGGCATTTTGTTTTGCGCCTGCAACGCGGAAAGCGGCCAGAACAAGAAAGCAAAAAAAAGCACCAGCCAGATATTTTTCATTGAATCACCGATTGAATAAAAGCGTCAACATCACGCGTGTAATCGTTGTCCTTGCCAAGTTCCGCCGTTACGGCACCATGCCCAAGTTCAACCGGATAAACACTTGCCGTTTTTTTCATCTGCTGCAACTTGCGCGCCAGCACTTCACCCTGCGCGCAGGGTTTGTCCTTGCGTGTGCTGGAACAGACAATCATCAAGGGGACAGCCCCCGCGGAAACCTGCCGCGTCAGGGATGTTTTTTCCCACAGTGTCTCGTCATTGCCAAAGGCTTTATCGTAAAAGCGCGCATGCGGCATTTTCATCAAAGTCACAACGTCAACGGCGCCGCTATCCAGCATCACCGTTGCACGCCACGGTTTGGCGCCCTGCCCTGCGGCAATATCGGGGTTGACCGCCAGCAAGCCGACCAGATGCGCCCCCGCCGAATGCCCCATGGTGACAATGCGCGTCGCGTCCAGTCCCCATTCCGCCGCATGCTGCTGCACATAGGCCAGTGCGGCGGCCACATCAAGCGCCTGCGTATAAGGGTCTGCGCCGTCGCCCACCATGCGGTAATTGACGGAAATCATCGCATAGCCCTTGGGCAGCCAATAGGTACCCTTGCTGCCTACAACGCCTTTGTTGGCTTTGTCGCCCGTTATCCACGCACCGCCATGCACCATGAAAATAACAGGCGCCGCTTTGGCATCCGGCGGCAGATAAACATCGATTTTCTGTTTTTCGTGCGTGCCGTAAGCGACATCGCGCAGCACGCGCGCACCTTCGGGCAATGCTGCCGCGCTTTCATTGCCCGCAGTGCGCGCAGAAAGCATGTCGCGCAGCTTGCCGCCGCTGCCGCCATCTTCACCTTGCGCGCGCTCCGCACGGCGCGCCTCAAGGCGCTCGCGCAGACCC
>DQGU01000092.1:6113-6291 GCA_003524565.1 Rhodospirillaceae bacterium | reverse complement strand
CCCAGCACCTCGCCGGCGCCGCGCAAACGCAAATCTTCTTCGGCGATGAAAAAGCCGTCCTCGCTTTCGCGGATGGTCTTCAACCGCTGGCGCGCCACGTCGTTAAGCCGGGCGTCATAGAGCAGCAGGCAGGTTGACGCCCCGGCGCCCCGCCCGACCCGGCCGCGCAACTGGTGCA
>DQGU01000092.1:0-5856 GCA_003524565.1 Rhodospirillaceae bacterium | reverse complement strand
CCGCGCAACTGGTGCAATTGCGCCAATCCGAAGCGTTCGGCGTGCTCAATCACCATCAAGGTGGCTTCCGGCACGTTGACCCCGACTTCGATCACCGTCGTCGCCACCAGCACCGACAGCCGCCCGTCGGCGAACGCCGCCATGGTCGCGTCTTTGTCCGGCCCGCGCATCCGTCCATGCGCCAACCCGACCTTGTCGGCGGCGTCTTCCCCCAGCCGCCAAGCCAGCCGGCCGCGCAAAAAGGCGTGGCGCTCGGTGGCGGCGGCGAGGTCGATTTCGTCGGATTCCTCCACCAGCGGGCAAACCCAGTAAACCCGCGCCCCTTCCGCCACTTTGCGCGCCACCGCGTCGGCGACGTCGTCCAGCCGGTCGAGCGCCACGGTGCGGGTGTCGATGGGACTACGCCCCGGCGGCTTTTCATGCAGCCGCGACACGTCCATATCGCCATAGGCCGTCAAGGTGAGCGTGCGGGGAATCGGCGTGGCGGTCATCACCAGCACGTCGGTCGCCCGGCCCTTGGCCGACAGTTGCAGGCGCTGATGCACGCCGAATCGGTGCTGCTCGTCGATCACCGCCAAGGCGAGATCGCGAAACGCCACGTCTTCTTGAAACAGCGCGTGGGTGCCGATCAGGATGGGCAACTCGCCCGAGGCGGCGCGGTTGAGGATGCGTTCGCGCGCCTTGCCCTTGTCGCGGCCGGTAAGCGTGACGACGTTGAGGCCGATTTTCTCCGCCAGCGGTTTGAGTTTATGTTCATGCTGGCGCGCCAGAATTTCCGTCGGCGCCATCAGCGCGGACTGGCAACCGCTGCCCGCGGCATGCACCATGCTTAGAAACCCCACGGCGGTTTTACCGCTGCCCACGTCGCCTTGCAAAAGGCGGTGCATGCGGTCACCGCTTTGCAAATCCTTGCGGATATCGGCAACGGCGGCGGTCTGCGCGTTTGTGAGCTTGAAGGGCAGGCTTTCAAGTGCGCGGGCAAACAGCGCATCATCGCCCGCAATCACGCGGCCTTTTTGTTTTTTCTGACGCAGGCGCAAAAGGGAGAGCGTCAGCTGGTTCGCCAGCATTTCGTCATAGGCAAGGCGCATGCGCGCGGGGTGCAGGGGCGAAAGACCCGTTTCATCCTGCGGTGTATGCACATCGGTGACGGCGTCATGCCACGATGGCCAGTTTTCGCGCTTCTGGTGGGCGCTGTCCAGCCATTCTTCCAGCTCCGGCGCGCGCAGCAGGGCGCCGCGGATGAATTTATAAATCAGCTTGTGCGTGATGCCCGCCGTCATGGGGTAAATCGGTTCGATATCCGGTATCTGCCCGCGGTCAATGGGGGCGACGATAAAATCCGGATGCGGCATTTGCAGGTAGCCGTTGTAAAATTCCAGCTTGCCGCTGATAACGCGCTGCGTGCCCACGGGCAGCTGGTTTTGCAAATAATCGCCCCGCGCATTGAAAAATGTCAGGTCAAGCACGCCCGTGCCATCGCCGCATTTGATGCGGTAGGGCAGGCCGCGGCGCTTGGGCTCTATATGCTCCAGCACCGTCACTTGCACCGTGGCGACCGTGCCGCCTTTGGCCTCGCGCAGGGGCGGGCTATAACGGCGGTCGATAACATCCACGGGCAGATGCCACAGCAGATGCACCACGCAGGGGCCGACGAGTTTTTCCAGCAGTTTGCTCAGCCGCGGCCCGACGCCGGTGATGGATTTCACCGACAGAAAAAGATTGTCGAGGATATGCGGCCTTGCGCTCACGCCGCCGGCTTCTCGCGGATGTATTTGGCGTTGATACGCAGCGCAAGCGCGCCAATCCCGAAAAACGCCACGCCGCACAGGATAAGAATAATCGGCCAGCCAAGGCTGTCACCGAAATGCTTGCCCGTGAAATACCCGATATAGCAAAGCATGGCAACCGTACCGACCAGCAACAGCGTACGGCTGCGCGCGCGGGTGCTGAGGAATATCAGAAACGCGCTGAGGCCAAGGAACAACGGCTCTGCCGCCGTACCCTCGACGACATCGCCAAAGCTGACCAGTAAAATGACCGAGCCGATGAAATACCAGAAGGCGGAAATGGCGCGGTGCGGCGACTGGCTGAGCGCCCACGAAATGCACATCAGCGAGGTGCCGAGGCAAAGGCCGATAAGCTCGTCATCCACTTCCCAAATATCCAGCAGCGTCGCAAAGAAAATGCCGCCAAAGACGATGGAGGTGAAGGCCAGCGTCGTGCGTTTTTTCTGCCAGAATGTCAGACCTTGCTGCAAAAGCATCACGCCCGCCATGAACAAAACGCCGTGTTCGGGTTTGCCGCCGCGCGAAAATTCCTCCAGCATCACGAAAATGCCGGAAGGCTGGAACAGGGCAGCAATCAGCAGAAGCGGCGTTGCCGCACGGTCGTATTTTTCATGGTCCATCGCCGCAAGCGCGAACAGGAAAACCGCAAAGCCCGTGCCCAGCGTGACCAGAACCCGCGCATAACTGCCGAAATCGTCCCACAGCTGGCCGATAAAAATGCAAATGCCTGCAAAAACCAGAATACCGCCGATATAGCCAAACAGACGGGCGATAACGCCGCCGGTTTCCTTGACGGCGGCTTCTTTTTTATCACCCATAGCGCGGATGATGTCTTCCGCGCTCAGCCCGTTCAGGCGGGCGAGGGTGAGGATTTCCTGCAGGGCATCCTGTTTCGTGCTCATATTCCCGCTCATGGTGTTACCCAGCCGATGAATTCAAGATTGTTGTAAAACGGCGTGCCTGCGTATTCGGGAATTCTGTAGGCATAGCCTTTTTCATGGCGCAGGCGGCTGTCATAGCGGCCGCGGCCGCCGCCGCCGCCGAAAATCTCCCCCGCAATCCCGCGGGAGCGGTAACCGCCGTTTTCAAGCGTGTATCCGTCGGGTGATTTGCTGGCGGTGCTGATGGTCACGGTTTCGAATTCTTTCAACAGCACTTCGCGCGATTTGTCATCGCCAATCGTGTCGGGCAATGCGGGCTCGATTTTCTCCAGCTGCTCTGTCTTGCCGTCAAATTTGAAAAGCTCCTGCTTGTAATTGCCGTAGTCGTTTTTACGCTCCGTCAGGCGCGCATAAAGCTTGCCGCCCTTGACGATGTAATCGACGTTATAGGGCTGCGACGTTTGTTCGTACTTCTGCACGGAAAACAGCACGGCATGCGCGGGCGGGGGGCCGAGTTTTTTTGGCACGGCGGCCAACAGCATAAAGCCGCCGACCAGCAGCACCGGCAGGGCGATGCCCAGCGACAGGGCGAAATTTTGCTTGATGAAATTTGAAACGGACATATCTTGGACATCCCTTTGATAAAGAAAAGCAGGCTCAGTATGCCCGAAGTGCATGAAAAGGACAATATATCCATAATCCGGAAAAAGCTGGGTTTTCGCAGCTGGCACCGCGGCACGCGGGAGATGGATTTGCTGCTCGGCCGCTTTGCCGATGCGCATCTGCCGGATATGGATGCCGACGGGCTTGCGCTTTACGACCGCTTTCTCAGCAACAGCGACCCCGATATCTACAACTGGGTCAGCCGGGCGGAGCCTGTGCCGCCGGCGGAGCATAACCGCATTGTCGAGCTTTTATTGGCTTTTTACCCCCAGTAATGCTACATCATGCCCTCGTTAACAGCCCGGTAATCTAGCGTTTCTATAGTTTGCTCTAGTGCCCTTAATCAGTGTGTTGAGGAGTTTTGGTGCGCCTAGTTATTCATTTTTTAAAACTTTTATTTATTTCTTCGCATAGAGAGGTTTTTGTAAAGCCGGCTCTGAGCAGAGATGCAATTAAAGAAAAAATTACAGAACTTCCAGAGGTGTCGGTCTCTTGGATTTGGGATGGGGATACGGTGCTTGTATCCAAAGGCTGGTGGAATGAGATAACCCTACGTCTAGATGCTATCGATTGTCCTGAAGATGGCCAATATTGGGGAGACCGCGCAAAATATGGCCTTATGAAACTCATAGCGAAAAAGAGAGTGCGTATCGAAGAACATGGTATAGAAACGTATGGACGAACATTAGCAACAATCTACGTTTGGGATACGGCTAAGAATGAGTGGACAAACGTAAACGAAAAAATGGTGATGTTAGGCCATGCTTGGGTAATGCGCAGGTACTATAATCATCTACCAAAAGACAGGCAGGATACACTAAATAGGTTAGAAAGATGGGCCAAATCAAAAGGTGTTGGACTATGGCACGCATCAAACCCTATCCCTCCATGGGAGTGGAGAAATTTGAAGAGGCCTACTCGTAGAAATATAGTGTCGTTCTTTAAAAGATAGCTGCAAGATAGTTTTTGCCGTCTTTTAGGTCGTCAGTCGAAATAAAAACGTTCTAAAAAAAGAGGGCGGCATGCAAAACGAAAGCCCCAAATCCAGAAACACTATTCCTGAACGGAGCCCCCTGTTTGGCGTGCCGGAGGGATACGATTCTGTTTTTCTGGCTGCCGAGGCGCGCAAACGGCGCGGCGTGGTGCTGCATATCGCCGCCGACGACAACCGTTTTGAAGAAATTTATGAATCCCTGCATTTTTTCGCGCCGGATGTAGAAGTCCTGCGTTTTCCCGCATGGGATTGCCTGCCGTATGACCGCGTATCGCCGACGTCGGAGGTGATGGGGCAGCGGCTGCAAACGCTGACACGGCTTTTGTCGTTGCCCGCGGGTACGCCCTGCGTGGTTTTGACAACCGTGGGGGCGGCGATGCAGCGCGTGCCGCCGCGCGATACTCTGTCGGGCGCCAGTTTTTCGGTGCGCAAGGGCGGGACGCTGGACCAGAAAAAGTTGCTCTCCTTTCTGGCGGCCAACGGATACCACCGCACCGAAACGGTGCGCGAGGCGGGGGAGTTTGCGCTGCGCGGCGGACTGGTCGATATTTTCCCCTCCGGCGCGGCGGAGCCGCTGCGGCTGGATTGCTTTGGCGATGATGTGGAACATATCCGCGCCTTCGACGCGCTCAGCCAGCGCACGACCGAAGACCGCACGGGGCTCGACCTTTACCCCGTATCCGAAGTGCTGCTGAACGACGATGCCATCCAGCTGTTCCGCGGGCGTTACCGCGAAACATTCGGCGCCGTGCGCGAAGAAGACGCGCTTTATGAATCCGCCAGCGCGGGGCGCAAACATGCGGGTATGGAACACTGGCTACCGTTTTTCTATGGCCAGCTGGATACACTGTTCGATTACATGCCGGATGCCGCCGTGATGGTCGATTATCAGGCCGAACAGGCGCGTGATGGCAGGCTTCAGCAAGTGGACGACCTTTATCAGGCGCGCCTGTCGATTATGCAGGCCGATGACAAGGCAAAGGGCAAGGATGCGAAAAATCAGGGTCTGGTTTACCGCCCTGTGCCCATCGAACAATTATATCTGCCCAATGCCGAATGGCATAAACGTCTGGCCGCGCATGTGGTGCAGGACCTTGTACCCTTCGCCCCCACGCCCGGGCAGAGCGATGCCGGCGGGCGCAAGGGGCGCGATTTCGCCGACGTGCGTGCGCAAAACGGCGCGGGGCTTTACGACGAGATTAAAACCTATCTGGAATCCTTGCTGCGCGCACAGCGGCAGGTGATTATCGCGGCCTATAGCGAAGGCTCCAAAGAGCGCCTGAAGCTGATTTTGCAGCAGCACGGCATGACAGGGCTGAAAGACATCGCGCCGCAGGCCGTTGCGACGGGGCATTATAAACCCGTGCGTGAAGTCGGCATGGCCGTGCTCGGCCTTGGCAAGGGGTTTGAGTGCAAGGGTTTGAGCGTTTTGACGGAGCAGGATTTGCTCGGCGACCGTCTTGCCCGCGTCACGCGCAAGAAAAAGAAAAGCGATGCCTTCGTTTTCGAGATCAGCCAGCTGCACGAA
>DQGU01000036.1 GCA_003524565.1 Rhodospirillaceae bacterium | reverse complement strand
AAAACCATATTTAAAATCAAAATCTGCCGCCGCCGCTTGCAGCGCGCAAAGCTTTTCCAGCGCGCCGGAAAAAAACGCGCCCGCCGCATCTTGGTCTTCGAAAACGCCCAGTAGCTTGTTTTTAATTTTCGGCTCGTCTTTTATCCGCCGCCATTTTTTTTCGTCGCGCAAAAAAAGGCTCAGGTAATTATGCGTCCGCGCAGCCGCCGTAAATGCCGCAGGTATCGCGGCGGCATGCACTGCCGCTACATGCCGCATGATGTCGGCCGCGCGCATCCGCACGGCGGCGCTCATGTCTTTATCCGCATATTCCCAAAGCCCAAGTGTCCAGCCGTCTTCGTTTCCATCGCTGACGACACCGACAAAAGCAGGCGCGACGCCGCGCAGCACAGGCAGCGTTTCATAGGCCTGTATTTCCGTTTTTATATGCAGTGTCGCGTGGGACATTTCGCCCGGATGGCTGCCCTTGGCGAAAACACGGCGGCCGTCTGCAAGCGTCACGGCAAAACCCGCCGTTGCGGACAGGCTGCCATAAACGGATATGCCATCCGCTATATCGCTTTTACAAATCGCGGATATTTGCGCACGCAAATTTTGCGGCAACGCGCCGAAAGCGGGCTTGTGTTCCTGCGCGGCGGGCGGCGCGAAAAAAGGGGCGGGGTATAACATGAATGATTGCGGGCGTTAAAACACCCTGCCTTCTAGGCGTATTGCTGAAGGGCAGAGTCCTGCAAAATCGGCATGCCTTCGATTTTCAGCTCTTCTTCGGACATGCTGACAAGGCCGTCCGGCTTCACATGCACGCGCGTTTTGAAAAGGGAATCCTTGAAGACCATGAACGCTTCAAGGTTAAATGTGCCGTCTTCATCTTCGCCGACAAGAGTGACAGGCTCCAGCATTTGCTGCATAACCTTGCGGCCTTGCAGCGGCGGTTCAACTTGCCAGCGGATATCGTCGATGGTTTCGATGATAAGAAAACGCCCGTGACGGCCGCGGACGTAGCCGAAGAAAAACTTCACATACTGTACAACCGTGCGCGCATCGATACGGATAGGCGCTTTTTCGTTCGTCTCGTAAATCGTCTGGTTGGTCCAGTTGATGACGTTCACATCGCCCGCTTTGTAAATGGCGTATTTACGCACGGCGGGCACGGCCGACAAATCCGTCAGCTCCAGAAATTCATAGTCGCGGTAAAAAGGCAGCTTCTGGCTGCGGATGGTGGTGCTTTCCATGCTGAACGGCACGGGCTCCAGATGCGGGTTCACCTCGGACAAAATCCGCGCGGTGCGCTCGACATCCATTTTTTGCCACTCTTCGCTCATCTACCCATGCCCCAATCAGGATGACGTTTGCTCGGCATTTATCCTATCGGCAAATACGGACGATGAAAAGCCGTAACGACTGCTCAAATTTCTGCGCCCTATATTAGCGAGCAGCATAAATATGGTTTGTGCATAACCCTGTGCACAAACCTGCGCATAGAGCAGTGGGTTTATTTTCACCCCCGCCGCGCGGGGATAAACCACCGAATTATGAGTCAGCCCATCCACGCATGGACTCCGGAATAGAAAAACGGGGATAAGTATATTTACCGGAATCAAACCATATCCCCGCAATACACAGCCCTATTTATAACTGATATTTCTGGATAAATTTAATTTATCCGGATTTTTATCCCCTGCTTTTTCGCGTTTTTTATATTCCCGCTGTGGAAAAGCGGGCGCATTTGCACTTATCCACGTCATCCCCGCGCCTACGACTCCTACAATTCTCTTAATATATACTTTCTTTATATTGGATGCCTGCATGCCATGGCCTATAAAGAAGCCATGCAAACCAAGATTGCCCATAGTCATACCATGACGCCTGCTGTTATTGAAAAACCGATGCTTGAAGCTCTCAAAGGCCGTGTCACATCGCGCGCGCCCATGTGGCTGATGCGTCAGGCAGGCCGTTATCTGCCCGAATACCGTGCTTTACGGGCGGAGGCGGGCTCTTTCCTCAATCTTTGCTACAACCCCTCTATGGCCGCTGAAATCACGCTGCAACCGCTGCGCCGTTATGATTTTGACGCCGCAATTTTGTTTTCGGATATTCTGGTTATTCCGCATGCGCTCGGCCAAGGGCTTGATTTTGTCGAAGGCGAAGGCCCGCAACTGCCCCCGCTTGAAAAACTATCCGATATCGAAAATCTGGATATGGCAGGGTTTGAACAAAAACTGGCGCCCGTTTACGAAACCATTCGTATTCTGAAACGTGAACTTGCTGCCGATAAAACCCTTATCGGCTTTGCAGGCGCACCCTGGACGATTGCCTGTTACATGCTCCACGGCCGCGGCGGCGGTACGTTCGACCGTGCGCGCGCAATGGCAGCGGCCGACCCAAAAGGTTTTCAGATTTTCCTGATGCACATTGCCGATGTCACGGCGCGTTATCTGGTTTCACAAATCAAAAACGGCGCGGATACCGTGCAGCTGTTCGATAGCTGGGCAGGACTTGTACCTGACAGCGATTTTGAATCCCACATCATCACCCCGACCAAACATATCATCGACAAAGTGCATGCCGCCGCGCCGGATGTGCCGGTTATCGGCTTTCCGCGTCAGGCGGGTGCGCATTACGCGGCATACGCAGAAAAAACCGGCATTGCCGCCCTCGGCCTTGACCCGCAGGCGGATATCAAATCCATGCCGAAAAATATATGCCTTCAGGGTAACCTTGACCCTGAAAAACTGCTGGCAGGCGGCGACACCATGCGCCGCGCCGCGCTGGATATTCTTGAAGCTGCCGAAGGCCGCCCCTTTGTATTCAACCTCGGCCACGGGGTTATCAAGGAAACACCGCCCGAGCATGTGGCGGAACTCGCCGCGATTGTACGCGGCTATGCGCGCAGGGTTTAAAAGACATGACGATGGGCGCAGATAACCGGAAAATCGCCGTTGTGCTGATGAACCTTGGCGGGCCGCTCAAGGAAGCGGATATCAAGCCGTTCCTGTTCAATTTTTTCATGGATAAAAACATCATCGGCGCGCCGCTGCCTATCCGCTGGATGCTGGCGAAATGGATTGCGCTCAAGCGCGGCAGCGGCGCGGCCAAAACATCCTATGCGGCACTGGGCGGCAAATCGCCGCTGCTTGAAAATACCGAAGCGCAGGCGCGCGCGCTGGAACTGTTCTTGCAAAAAACATGGCCGCAGCTAAAAGTTTTCGTGACCATGCGTTACTGGCACCCGATGTCGCCGGACGTTGTGCGTGCGGTAAAAGAATACGCCCCAGCAGAAGTTATTCTTCTGCCGCTATACCCGCAGTTTTCGACCACCACCAGTTTTTCATCCATTCAAAACTGGGAACGTGAAGCAAAAGCCGCCAGCCTTGATATTCAGACCAAGAAAATCTGCTGCTATCCGTATCAATCCGGTTTTATTTCCGCCTCCGCCGCGCTGGTGCGCGCGGAAATAGAAAAAGCGCCCGCGAAAACCCGCGTGCTTTTCTCCGCCCATGGCCTGCCGGAAAAAACGATTGCCGGCGGCGACCCGTACCAGTTTCAATGCGAACAATCCGCGCAGAAAATCGTCGATAGCCTGGGGATAGAAAACCTTGATTGGCAGGTATGCTATCAAAGCCGCGTCGGCCCCCTGAAATGGATTGGCCCTTCGACCGAAGAGGCGCTGGACAAAGCGGCCGCAGACGGCGTCGGCGTGATTGTCTATCCGCATGCCTTCGTCAACGAACATGTCGAAACGCTGGTCGAAATCGAAGAAGAATACCGCGAATACGCCCACGAAAAAGGCATCCCCTATTTCGCGCGCGTGCCCACCGTTTCCACGCATCCGGATTTTATCGCCGGACTGGCCGCGCTGGTCGAAGATAAACTGGCGGGAAAAACCGCGCCGCGGATTTGCCCTGAAACCTTCAAGCGCTGCGGCTGCGCGCTTTAGACAAAAGGAAATCGCCATGCACGATTTTATCGCCACGCATTACCTCTGGTTCAAAGCCCTGCATTTGATGGCGCTTATTTCGTGGATGGCGGGCATTTTCTATCTGCCGCGTCTCTACGTCTATCACGCCGAAGCGGAAAAAGGCTCGGAGCTTTCCGAGACGTTTAAAATCATGGAGCGCAAGCTGCTCAAGGTCATCATGAACCCCGCGATGATTGCGACATGGGTTCTGGGGCTTTTGATGTTGCACGCCAACCCAGAAATCATGACAGGGCAGGGCTGGATGCATGCCAAGCTGACACTTGTTCTGTGCATGAGCGGTTTTCACGGCTATCTCGCCTATACGCGAAAGGTTTTCCTGCGTGATGAAAACAAAAAATCACACAAATTTTATCGCAAGATAAACGAAATACCGACGTTTTTGATGATGGCGATCGTTATTCTGGCTGTGGTTAAACCATTTTAAAGCGGTGCGGCTTTGATGGAACCAGCCCGTTTTTAATGCGGGTCTTTTCTAAATACGCGTGGTTGGCATCGGTGAAATCGCGGAAATATTGAGTACGCTTTTCATGGCTTGGATGCGCCGCCATCAGGCTTTGATAGGTGTCAATCGCGCCAAAGGCTATCCGTAGCGGCAAAGGGGCGCCCTTTTCGAGCTGCGTTGTACCTTTTTCAAAGAAGTCCGCCGCTTCACGCCCGACACCGGATACGAGCAAGGCGTGCCTGTCACATTCACGCTCTTTGTATTGCTGGCTTTTTGCGCCGGCCATCTTGTGCGCTGTCAGCGCGGCGACGGTATAGAAAATACCGCCAAGATAATTTCCGCTGACAGCCATTTGCACACCGGCGCTGATATGTGCGCCTATCGCTGTTCCTGAAACGACAGCAGGCAGGCTATTTGTATGTCCAAGCCGGCCATGCCCCATTTCATGCGCAAGCAAATGGGCAACCAGCGCGGGAGATTCTTCTTTTAGAATTTTGGGGTTTATTTCAATCAGCAAGTTTTTCTTTTTGCCGAAATCAAGATCTAGGATAGCAGCATAATCCGTATTTTCGCCCACATGCAGTAAAGGGGGTTTATCAAGCCCCGCTTCGGCTGCAATCAGGTGCAGCTGCGCGGGCAGTCCTTTGTGTTCCGGATACTTTTCGTGAAAACGTGCGGCGTCTTGCGGGGTCGACAAATCATAAAGATTTTCGTTATCGAGTTTCTTTTTGTAATTCGAGAGCTGGCTATGCCGCATATAGGCGGCAAGGCCGCCCAGAATGCCGACGCTCAGGGCCGCTTCCTCAAGCGATGCGCCCATGGCAGACATCCCGACAGACAGCGCAAAAAGAGAGACCTGCCCGAGCAGAGGCAAAACACGGCCTTTGATTTTTTCTTTGGTGGACAAAAGATCATGCACGGGCTTGCCCACCGGATTGTAAAAATCGGTATTGGATGAAAATCCGAATATCGCTTTCAACATAACAGGCCCTTTTCTTTTAAACCCAATGCCCCAATTATAACGTCCAAAACATAACATTATGTAAATAAGTAACGAGGAAAGCCCCCTTGTTGACAATCATATGGAATTT
>DQGU01000097.1 GCA_003524565.1 Rhodospirillaceae bacterium | reverse complement strand
TGATTTTGCCCGGCTGAAGCCGCATAAAGATTTTCTTGCCGCGCTTATCGGCAGTATCCTCAAAAACGGGGAGGGGAAGGCCCTTGAAACGGCGCTACAAATTATCGACATCACCGAAGAATATTTCCTAATGCGCAATGTCCTGAGATTGCAGCGCATAAAAAAACGCCCGACGTTACAACAAGACGGCCATATTTATGACGTTTTCGACGCAATCGACCCGCGCAGCGGTGAAGAAACCGTGATTTATTTCAATGTTGACCACATTTTTGCGCGGCCGCTTTAAACGCCGTAACGCCCCCGCCCCCAATCCAGCAGGGATTGCAGAACACGGCCAAGAACGGGCTTCAGCCTGTCCGCCTTTTCTTCGCGGTAATGATAGGGGGCGCCGCTGTCCATGTATAAATCCCAGACAAGCTCCATCTGAATGGCGTGTATATTTTCGGCAGGGCGGCCATAGCCGCGCGTGATATACCCGCCGACAAAGCGTTTATTCAGCACCGCCGAATAATCGCCGGACGCAGCCGCCGCCAGCGCCGCCTGCGACATCGCCGCATCGCAGCTGGTATCATGTGCCGTGCCGAGGTTTAAATCCCACAGCCGCCCGTCGAACAAACGCGGAACTTCGGCGCGGATGGAATGGGCGTCGTATAAAATCGCATAGCCAAAAACGGATTTGATGCGCGCCAGCTCCGCCGCCAACGCTTCATGGTATGGCAGCCAATAGGCGGCAACGCGGTTCAGCTTTTCGATACCATCGGGCGCTTCGCCGCCTTGATAAATATCCTCGCCATCGAAGGTTTGCAGGGGGCAAAGGCCGGTTTTGACCTGCCCCGGATATAAATCCGTATCTTCCTGTGCGCGGTTCAAATCGACGACATAGCGCGAATGGGTGGACATCAGGACACTCGCCCCCATATCCGCCGCGAAATCATAAAGCCTGTCCAAATGCCAGTCTGTATCCGGCAGCGCGCGCCCCGTATCGTTCAGCCGCGCGCGGATATCCGGCGGCAGGTAAGTACCCATGTGCGGGATACTGACCAGAAGCGGCGTGCGGCCCTGTATCAAACGGCGAGACTGCATCATGCCCCCCGCTTATAGCGCGAAAGACGGCAGGGTTTTACGCCCGACGAAGGGCAGGAACGTCCCCGCCTCCACAATCCGCGTGGCGATGCGGATATCGGGCGCGAAATAATGGTCTTCGCTGTAATGGCTGACCTGCGCGCGCAGAATGTGCATAACATCCTGCAGCGGCTTGGACGTTTGCAGCGGCAGGTGAAAATCAATTCCCTGCGCCGCGGCCAGAAGCTCGATACCCACAATATTCGCCGTATTGGTCGCCATGTCGTTGAGCCTGCGCGCGCCGTGGGTCGCCATGCTGACATGGTCTTCCTGATTGGCCGACGTCGGGATACTGTCCACGCAGGCGGGGTGCGCCAGAAGCTTGTTTTCGGACGCCAGCGCCGCCGCCGTCACATGCGCAATCATAAAGCCGGAATTGACACCCGCATCCTGCACCAGAAACGGCGGCAGGCCGCTCATGCGGCTGTCAATAAGCATGGCAATGCGCCGCTCGCTCATATTGCCGATTTCCGCGACGGCAAGGGCGAGACTGTCGGCCGCCATGGCAATCGGCTCCGCATGAAAGTTGCCGCCCGATTTCACTTCGCCCGTTTCAAGGAAAATAAGCGGGTTATCGGTCACCGCATTCACCTCGTTCAAGAACACGTCAGCGGCAAAGCGGATATGGTCCAGACACGCACCCATCACCTGCGGCATGCAGCGGATGCAATAGGGGTCTTGCACCTTGGGGTCGTCTTCGTTGTCGTGCGATTTGCGAATGGCGCTGCCTTTGAGCAGGTTCACATAGACTTTGGCGACGTCTATCTGCCCTTTCTGGCGGCGTACCCGCTGGATATCAGGGTCAAACGGCGTTGTAGAGCCCTTGGCCGCATCGACCGTCAGCGCCCCTGCGACTACCGCCCCCGCAAAGCAGTCTTCGGCACGGAAAAGACCGCGCAGCGCAAGCGCCGTCGAAACCTGCGTGCCGTTAATCAGCGCAAGGCCTTCCTTGGGCGCCAACTGCAAAGGCTTCAGCCCCTGTTTTTTCATTTCCGCGCGTGCATCCTTGAGGATGCCGCCCACGCGCACCTGCCCCGCACCAATCAAGGGCAGCGACAAATGCGCCAGCGGCGCAAGGTCGCCCGATGCGCCGACAGAGCCTTTTTCAGGGATGCAGGGGTATATTTCGCGGTTATAAATTTCGATGAGGAAATCAATGACTTCGCGGCGCACACCCGAATATCCTTGCGCCAGCGCGTTGATTTTCAAAAGCAGAATAAGGCGCACAATATCATCGTCCAGAAACCGCCCGACGCCCGTTGCATGCGATAAAATCAAATTACGCTGCAATGTTTCGAAATCTTCGGGCGCGATACGCACCTTGGCCAGCGCGCCGAAGCCCGTATTGATGCTATAGACCGTCTGGCCATCGTCGATGATGTTCTGGATATGACGTTGCGACAGGTCGATGTTTTTATAAGCGGCAGGCGCAAGCGCCACGGGCACATGGTGTTTCACGGCCATGCGCAGGATAGAGAGGCTCAGCTCGCCCGGCTGGATAACGATTTTTTTCATTTTACGCTTCCTTTCGCGCCCGCAACCATGGGCAGGTGCAGGCCTTTTTCACGCGCGCAATCAACCGCAATATCATACCCCGCATCGGCATGGCGCATAACGCCGGTGGCGGGGTCGTTGGTGAGTACGTTTTTCAAACGCCGCGCGGCGTCTTCCGTGCCGTCGGCCACAACAACCATGCCGCTATGCTGGGAAAAACCCATACCGACGCCGCCCCCATGATGCAGCGATACCCACGTCGCGCCGCTGGCGGTATTGAGAAGCGCGTTCAGAAGCGGCCAGTCGGAAACGGCATCGCTACCGTCCTTCATCCCCTCCGTCTCGCGGTTCGGGCTGGCAACGGAGCCGCTGTCGAGATGGTCGCGGCCGATGACCACGGGGGCTTTCAGCTCGCCATTTTTCACCATGTCGTTAAACGCAAGGCCGAGGCGTGCGCGGTCGCCCAAGCCCACCCAGCAAATGCGCGCGGGCAAGCCTTGAAACTGGATACGCTCTTTGGCCATATCCAGCCAGTTATGGAGGTGTTTGTTATCGGGCAGAAGCTCTTTGACCTTCGCATCTGTTTTATAAATATCTTCGGGGTCGCCCGACAGCGCCGCCCAGCGGAAAGGCCCCACACCGCGGCAAAACAGCGGACGAATATAAGCGGGTACAAATCCCGGAAAGGCGAAGGCGTTTTCAAGCCCCTCTTCCTCCGCCATTGCGCGGATGTTGTTGCCGTAGTCGAGCGTCGGAATACCCATGGCGTAAAAATCCAGCATCGCCTGCACATGCGCCTTCATGGATTTTTTGGCCGCATGAATGACGTCATCCGGGGCGCTTTGGCGTTTTTGTTCTGCTTCCGCCCATGTCCAGCCGGCAGGCAGATAACCGTTCAGCGGGTCATGCGCCGATGTCTGGTCGGTCACGGCGTCGGGGCGGTATTTCGCATCAGCCTTGGCGCGCTTGACCAGTTCGGGGAATACCTCCGCCGCATTGCCGAGAAGCCCGACAGAAATAGCTTTGCCCTCCGCATGCGCGGCGTGAATCATGGCAATCGCCTCATCAAGGGACGTCGCTTTTTTATCGAGATAGCGCGTGGCAAGGCGGCGTTCGATACGGCTCATCTGACATTCGACCGCCAGCATGGAAGCGCCCGCCATGGTCGCGGCCAGCGGCTGTGCGCCGCCCATGCCGCCAAGCCCGCCCGTCAAAATCCATTTGCCTTTCAAATCGCCGTTATAATGGCGGCGGCCAACCTCGACGAAAGTTTCATAGGTACCCTGCACAATCCCCTGCGTGCCGATATAAATCCACGAGCCTGCCGTCATCTGCCCGTACATCATCAATCCCTTGGCATCCAGCTCGCGGAAATGCGCCCAGTCTGCCCAGTTGGGCACAAGGTTTGAATTTGCCAGCAGCACACGCGGCGCGTCTTTATGCGTTTTAAAAACGCCGACAGGCTTGCCCGATTGCACGAGCAGCGTTTCATCCAGCTCCAGCCCCTTCAGCGTTTCAACAATTTTGTCGAAACATTCCCAGTTGCGCGCGGCCTTGCCAATGCCGCCATAGACCACCAGCTCGTCCGGATTTTCTGCGACGTCGGGGTCGAGGTTGTTCATGAGCATGCGTAGCGGCGCTTCTGTCAGCCACGATTTTGCATTCAGAGTCGCGCCATGCGGCGCCTTGATAATGCGTTTGTTGACACGGGCGGGTTCGGCTGCCATATCTCACCTTAACTGTTTGAAAATGCGATACAAAAACATACACCATTGCGCCTTTTTGCAACAGGGGGTTGACAGTTACATAAAACAGGCAGATATTCCTTCGCTTCGGCCATGCGGCAGCGCCGCAATTTTTACTCAGCGCGATGCAGCATTTTTGGATGGCCGGCCAATAACAAGAAAAAGACTGAATAAAGAAGGTGATACCATGACTACCCCGCGTAACTGGACCGACCGCGACCTCGACGGCATTTTTAACCGCGTCGCACAACAGATTGAAAGCATCGCCCGCGATTTTGCGTCCGAATTGATTGACGTCAACATGGCGCGCGACATCGACAGCCACGAGCCCGTTATCCGCTTCGTATTTGCGGACAACACAGCCCCCGCGCTCGAGCGTATGCCGCACAGCATCGGCGGCACGAAAGTCGTCTCGACGTTCAAAAGCTGATACGAACTGAACGAACATAAAAAGAAAAGGCCGGCAATGAACTGCCGGCCTTTTTCTATTGCGTATCTGATGTTTTTATTCCGGCCATTTATCGGGCACGATGCCCATCTCGCGCGCGGTTTGCGCGGGCAATGCCTTGAACACCGCGCCAGCCGCGCCTTCGGGCGAGATTGTCGCAATCACAATCATGCTTTTTTGCTGCGCGGTGACAGCATCCTGTTTCACAACAGCATAGATTTGCTGATACTGCCCATCGACCGTGCCTTCTGTCACCAGCAGGCGGCGCGCACCGGCGGCGAAGGTTTGCAGCGCCGATACGCCGTTTGCTTCGGGCGCGGCAATCACGCAGGATGGCTGTTCGGTCAAGCCCAGCATATAAAGGCTGCCCTTGCCCTGCACAGCCAGCCCGACGCCGCGGTGGGTTCCGCCCAGAAACTGCTGCGCGAACATCTGCGGTATGGGTTTTGCGCCGATACTATAGGCCTGCTCCAGCATCTTGTTCCCCTGCCCCAGATAGGCGAGGCAAAGCGCATCGAACAGCGTGACGGCTTCCTGCGCTTTCAAATCAGGCTGCGCGGGGGCTTGAAGCGTTTGCGCCGGCGCGGGCGCGGTCATCAACAGCCACCCCGCCAACAATGCTGCTATGCGGATACCGCGCATCAGATATGCAGCGGGCGGCCATCGACCGCCAGCGCCGCTTCCTTGACGACTTCGTTCAAAGTCGGGTGCGCATGGCAAATACGCGCGATGTCTTCGGCACTGCCGCCGAATTCCATGACTGCAACCACTTCGGCAATCAGCGTACCCGCTTCAGGTCCGACGATATGGCAGCCGAGCACGCGGTCGGTTTCCGTATGCGCAAGGATTTTGACAAAACCGTCCGTCGCCGCCATGGCGCGCGCGCGGCCGTTGGCCATGAAGGGGAACTTGCCCGCTTTGTAGGGGATACCCGCTTCTTTCAGCTGCTCTTCGGTTTTGCCGACGCTGGCCGCTTCGGGGAATGTGTAAACCACGCCGGGGATGCAATCGTAATTGATATGGCCGGATTGACCCGCGATAATCTCGGCAACCACAACGCCTTCGTCTTCGGCCTTATGCGCCAGCATGGGCCCGCGCACCACATCGCCGATGGCATAGATGCCCGGAATGTTGGTCTGGAAATGCTCGTCGATTTGCACCATGCCGCGGTTATCAACCGTGACGCCCGCTTTTTCAAGACCGAGACCCGCCGTATAGGGGCGGCGGCCGATGGCCAGCAGTACGGTTTCGACTTCCAGCTTTTCCGCCGCGCCGCCGTTGGCAGGCTCCAGCGTCAGGGTGACTTTGCCTTTTTTGGTTTCGGCACCGGTGACTTTGGTGCCCAGTTTGAATTCCATGCCCTGCTTGGCCAGAATCTTTTTCATCTCTTTGGAAACCTCGCCATCCATGCCCGGCAAAACACGGTCGAGGAATTCGATAACCGTAACCTTGGTGCCAAGGCGCTGCCAGACCGTGCCCATTTCAAGGCCGATAACGCCGCCGCCGATAACGGCAAGGCTGGCGGGCACTTTGTCGAGCGCAAGCGCGCCCGTCGAGGTGACAATCTGCTTTTCATCCACTTCAATGCCGCGCAGGGGCGTGGATTCAGAACCGGTGGCGATGACGATGTTTTTTGCGCTGATGGTTTTTTTGCCATCTTTGCCGCTCACCTCGACCGTGCCCGCCGCAGCGATGCTGCCCGTGCCGACGATATGGGTGACTTTGTTTTTCTTGAACAGGAAGCTGATGCCCTGTGTGTTGGACGCGACGACTTTGTCTTTGTGCGTCATCATCTTTTTAAGGTCGAGCTTCGGCTTGCCCACATCAATGCCAAGCCCCGCAAAGTCATGTTCCGCATGCGCGAATTTCTCGGACACGCTCAAAAGTGCCTTGGAAGGGATGCAGCCAACGTTGAGGCAAGTGCCGCCCAGCGTGTTGTCTTTTTCGATGCAGGCGGTCTTGAGACCCAGCTGCGCCGCGCGAATGGCGCAGACATAGCCGCCGGGG
>DQGU01000206.1:471-4518 GCA_003524565.1 Rhodospirillaceae bacterium | reverse complement strand
ACGAGCTGGGTTTTGTCCTCTTCCTGGATAATATCCATGCAAAGCTCGACGCATTCATTGCAAATGAATACGTTGGGGCCCGCGATCAGCTTTCTGACCTCATGCTGGCTCTTTCCGCAGAAAGAGCAGTACAGCGTGTTTTTGGAATCCCCGGAAGCGGTCTTGCTCATTATCTTTTCCCTTCGTTATCGCCGGCTTGTCTGATGCCGCCAGCTTGTGTCTTAAGCTTAAGAATAGAACAGCTTAAGCCCGTTGCCAACTATAGCTTTTAACTGTGATTACGATTATTTTATTGCCAGCAGATTCCACCGAGGATGAACCGTGAATATGAATATAGACGAACTTGTGGATAACTTCGGCTTTCTCGAAGACTGGGAAGACCGCTATGCCTATCTCATCGATTTGGGCGGCAACCTGCCGCCGATGGATGATGCTCTTAAAACCGAGCAAAGCAAGGTCAAGGGCTGCATGAGTCAGGTCTGGATGATTCTGGGCTGGGACGCGGAGGGCAGGCTGACTTTTCTGGCCGACAGCGATGCGCAAATCGTGCGCGGGCTGATTGCGGTGCTGCGTGTGCTGTTTCAGGGGCGCAGCGCGGCCGAAATTGCCGATATTGACGTCGAGCAGACTTTCAAACGCCTCGGCCTCGACCAGCATTTGAGCCCGAACCGCCGCAACGGTTTCTTTTCAATGGTGGAGCGGGTGAAGGCCTTTACTTCGTGCCCACAAATTTGATGGAATCTTTCAGCTTCTGATAAGTATCGCCGAATTTTTCGTTCTCGGCGTTGAAGGCGACTTTCACCATCGTCGTCGTTTCGTTGCCCGTCAGGATATGGCAGGCGTAAAACATCAGGTTGTTATTGCGGTCAACGGAAAAGCCCGTGAGCGTGCCCCATTTCAGCGTGCCTGTACCTGCGGAGAAGCTGACGTTTTTGCGCTCCAGCTTTTGGTTATCGTATTCTTTTTCAAGCAGGTCGCGCACGGATTGTTCGTTGAGGCCAAGCAAATAATCGCGGCCGGAGCGGATGAAGGTGATGTCGATGTTAAACGTGTCGCCCGTGTTGGCATCGGTGCGGTGCAATGTCGCTTTTTCGCCGAGCGAGCCATACTTCGGGCGCTCTTCAATAAACGGAATGTCGCCTGTGTAGTCGTACCAGATGGTCTCACCGCTCGGCGCGTCGGGCAGTGTGACGCTGTATTCGCCGTCGTTATGGATGTAGGTGTACTCCGCGCGCGCGGGCGCGGCGGCCAGAAAAACGCCCAGAAGGGCGGCGGCGGTGATGGTTTTCAGATTTCGCGCAAAGTGCATGTAAATCCCCGTGTGACAGTCGCGCCCCCTCTGCCGCGGGCGCGGCGCAGGGCTTTTTTTATTTTAGCATGCTCCGCGCCGGACGGGAAACCCCTGTAGCGTTTCCGCGCAGGTTCAGGGCACCCAAAGGGCGGCATCGGCCGGTTTTTGCTCGCCTGTTGTCATATTCTTGACTTCATGCGGCTGGCCGTCCTTGAACGGGGGGAACCAGACATGGGCGATTCCCTTTTTCTCCGCATAGGCCATCTGGTTTTTGATTTTGGCGTCGCGGTGATACATCTCGACCTTGAACCCGCGGCTGCGCAGGGTGCGGGCGGTGTCACTCGCTTCGGCGCGGCGCGCTTCGTCCGGCAGCACGACCAGCACGTCGGCGGGCGATTTGCTGCCTGCCTCGATTTTGCCCTGGTCCATCAGAAGACCGAACAGGCGCGTGAGGCCAATCGAGAGCCCGACCCCCGGCAATTTCTGGTTGATGAACGAGCCCGCAAGGTCGTCATAGCGCCCGCCGCCGCCGATGGAAAGGGACGGTGCGCCCTTCGGCCAATGCGTGGCGTTTTCCTTGAAACGTGCTTCCAGAACGGTGCCGGTGTAATAATCGAGGCCGCGGATGATGCCAAGGTTGGCGACCATGCCGCCGCCTGGGTTTTTGTCGCCGTGCAGGTGTTTAAGGTTATCGGTCACGAATTGCAGCTCGGTGATGCCCTGTTCCATCAATTCGTTTTGTACGCCAAGCGCGCGGACTTTATCCGCAAAGCTGCTGTCGGGTGTTTTGATTTGCACGAAGGCAAGGGCTTTTTGCGCAACATCGGCAGCAACGCCTTCATCGGCCAGCACTTTCAAAACGCCGTCAGCGCCGATTTTATCCAGCTTGTCGAGCGCGCGTGTCAGCGGCGCAGTATCCGCAACGCCCAGCCCCTGCAAATATCCGATAAGGATTTTGCGGTTGCTGATATGAATTTCGACGGGCGGAATGCCGAGCGCCTGATAGGCTTCAAATAAAACCGCAGGCAGTTCGGCGTCGAAGTGAATGGGCAGCTCGTCGATATTCACAACGTCGATGTCGCATTGATAGAATTCGCGGTAGCGGCCTTTTTGCGGACGCTCCCCGCGCCACGATTTTTGCATCTGGTAGCGTTTGAAGGGGAAAACGAGCCCCCCGAAATGCTGCGCCACATAACGCGCCATCGGCACCGTCAGGTCGAAGTGAAGGGCAAGGCGTGCTTCCTTGCTGCCCTCGTCATCCGCTTGCAGGCGGGTCAGGGTATAAATTTCTTTTTCCGTCTCGCCAGCCTTGGCGGAAAGGGCGTCGATTTCCTCGACCGACGGGGTTTCGATGTTGCAAAAGCCGTAGCTTTCGAACACAGCGCGGATTTTATCCAGCCATGCAAGCTCCACCGCGCGATATTCCGGCAGCCATTCGGGGAAACCGCTGATGGCTTTGGGCTTATAGACTTTGTGTTGTTCGGACATCGAAAATACCCTCTTGTTTGCGGGCGATTTTAGCGCAGGCGGAGGGGGGAATAAACAGGAAAATCGGGCAGCTTTTACCCGCGCCGTTTTCGGGCGGGCTGTTTTTCGTCGAAAAGCTCTGCCAGTTTTTCGGTGATGGCGCCGCCCAGCTCTTCCGCATCGACGAGGGTGACGGCGCGTTCGTAATAACGCGTAACGTCGTGGCCGATGCCGATGGCCAGCAGCTGCACGGGGGATTTGTTTTCAATGTAATGGATGACGCGGCGCAGGTGCTCTTCCAGATAATTGCCCTGATTGGCCGAAAGGGTGGAATCGTCCACCGGCGCGCCGTCGGAAATCACCATCAAAATCTTGCGCTGTTCGGGGCGGTACATCAAACGCTCGTATGCCCACATCAGCGCTTCGCCGTCGATGTTTTCCTTGAGCAAGCCTTCGCGCAGCATAAGGCCGAGGTTCGCGCGGCAATGCCGCCACGGGTTGTCGGCGCCTTTATAAACAATATGGCGCAGGTCGTTGAGGCGGCCGGGCGTTTGCGGTTTGCCATCGGCCAGCCAGCGCTCACGCGAAGAACCGCCTTTCCACGCGCGGGTGGTGAAGCCGAGGATTTCAACTTTGACGCCGCATCTCTCCAGCGTGCGCGCCAGAATATCCGTGGACATCGCCGCAATCGTGATGGGGCGGCCGCGCATGGAGCCTGAATTGTCAATCAGCAGCGTTACGACGGTATCGCGGAAATCGGTTTCGCTTTCCTGTTTGTAGCTGATAGGCATAAGCGGATTGGTGACGACGCGCGACAGGCGGGCGCTGTCAAGGATGCCTTCTTCAAGGTCGAATTGCCATGCACGGGTTTGCTGCGCCATCAATTTGCGCTGCAAACGGTTGGCAAGGCGGGTGATGACGCCCTGCATTTGCGTCAGCTGTTTATCCAGCATTTTGCGCAGTTTTTGCAGCTCGTCCGCATCGCAGAGGTCTTTGGCCTGCACAACTTCGTCAAAATTCGTGCAATAAATTTTGTAATCGCCGTGCAGCGTTTCGTAAGGGTTTTCGCGCGGCTCGTTCCGGCGCGGCTCGTCGTCTTCGGACGTGGCGCTGTCGTCGTCCATTTCTTCAAGGTCGTTGCCGACCTGTGCGTCCATCTGCTGTTCGGCTGTGTCGCCGCTATCGCTTTCCTCCGCACTGCCGATGGGGGGCGGGGTTTTGGGGCTGCCGTCTTCGTTCGGCGTATCGGCGCCCTTGGCGTCTTCGTCGTCGTCGCTGTCGCCGTCTTC
>DQGU01000206.1:0-161 GCA_003524565.1 Rhodospirillaceae bacterium | reverse complement strand
GGGCGAATTTTTCCTGGTCGTGCATCGCGCGGTGCAGCGCCTCAAGCCCGTCTTCGCCCAGATGCTCGGCTATCCACTGTTTCCAGACCTTGGCGGTTTTGGCAGCTTCGGCGGGCACGGGGCGGTGGGTGAAGGCTTCGCGCGCCAGATACCGCAGCGCC
>DQGU01000094.1 GCA_003524565.1 Rhodospirillaceae bacterium | reverse complement strand
GCGCCGCATACGGATTATCCGGCAGGATGAGAGATTAAGCCGCCGTGCCGCCCGCAGGCGCTGCATTGCGGCGGCGCAGTTTGGTGGCGATGGGCTTGACGGATATATCTTCATCAAGCGTCCCCGCCTCCGCCGCGCGTTTGCTGGCAACGGTGTCGAAGGCGCTCGCCAGCTTTTCTTCCAGCATTTCGGCCAGAGTCACGCGCTGCTCCTCAGTCATGCCGTCGATAGCCTTTATCATTTTCTGCTGCGGCGTTTGCGGCGCGGAAGCGCTACGCTCCAGCCGCTCGATAACCGCCTGCTGCGTTTGCGCGGGCAGGGTGCGGAAATCGTCGCAGATGCGCAGCACCGCTGCATCCTGAATAGCTTTCGCTGTGGGCTGTGCTGCCGCCGCTTGCGCGGGCGCGGGCGGCGGATTTTTGAGATTCTGATGATGCTTGTAGGCTTTCACTGCGCCGCCAACAATACCCGGCACACCGCCCAGAACAGTCCCGGCGACGACAGCCACCGCGCCCACCACAGCGACCGTAAGCACCGGTGCGGCGACAATGCCCACTGTGCCCGCCGCAATTGCGGCAACACCTGTCGCGGCAATCTTGGCCGCAGCACCCGCCGCCGCCATGCTGCCAAACGTGGCAACGCCTGCCGCCGTCGCCGCAGCGCCGCCGACAATCACAGCTGCCAAACCATTTCCGATGGCAAAGATTTCATCTCTATAAAGGTTGCTGAAAATGCGCGCAAAACGGCTTTTCTTTTTTTCGTATTCAGAAAGGTAGCGGTCATCGAAAGCGTTTTTGACAGCGTATGTATAAAGGCTCACGGATTTGGCAACGGCATTGCCGATATTCCGCAGCGGCTGCGTCAGCGGCGCGGCGTAAGGGTTGTCCCAGAAATCTTTGATTTTTTGCAGCATGGCCGCCCCGTCTTTCGTTTAAATCTATGAAAGGATTATACTTTATTTTTTACATAAAATCAATTTAAGGGCGCTAAAAAGGGCGGCCTCCCCGCAAAGGCGCCGCCCTTTTTTATTTGGATTCAACAAACTACCGGCCATCGGCCGGACTTAACCGCCGAAGCGGTCGGTGACCACAATATCGCCCAGCGGCAAAAAACCGCCTTTGTCACGCGCGGGCGTGATTCCCTTGCCCACGGCCAGCAGCATGCCCACGGCGTGGTCTTGCGGCAGGTTAATCAGCTTGCCCACGGCATCGATGTCGCAGCCAATCATGGGGCAGCTGTCATAGCCCATGTCTTTGGCGGCCAGCATAATCGTCTGCGCGACCAGCCCGACGGAGCGCATGGCCTCGTCACGCGCCAGCCATTCGCGGCCGCGGTAAAAATCGCCAATCGCCTTGACCAGATAATCGCGCACTTCCGCGGGGGCGTTTTGCCAATAGCGTTCGGGCTGTTTTTCCCATGCTTTCAAATCCGCGCAGATAACCAGAAACAGGCTGGCATCCGTCACCTGTGCCTGTCCCCATGCGGCTTCGCGCAGTTTTTGTCGCTGCGCGGGGTCACTGACTTTCACAAAACGCCAGTGCTGGATATTGAAAGACGACGGCGCTTGCTGCGCCAGTTCGAACAGTTTTTGCTCTTCCGCCGCACTCATTTGGTGGGCGGGGTCGAAAGCTTTGACGGCGCGGCGCGCGCGAATGGCATCTTGAGTGGCGAGGCTGGTCATATCAATATTCTCCTGTTCTGCGTTATCTATGCTGCGCTCAAAAATATGCCGCACGCCTGCGAAAGCAAGGGCGAAAATAAAAACGCCGGCAAAAAAACCGGCGTTTTTATTGGTATCCAAACGCATACAAAGAGGCGCGAAAGTATCGCGTCTATGCCGCTTTCAGCGTTTTATGGCTGCTGATAATCGTTTCCACCACCGACGGGTCGGCAAGGGTCGATGTATCGCCCAGCTGGTCGAAAGCATCTTCGGCCACTTTACGCAGAATGCGGCGCATGATTTTGCCGCTGCGGGTTTTGGGCAGGCCGGGGGCGAACAAAATCATATCCGGCGTGGCGATGGGGCCGATGACTTTGCGCACATGCGCCACGATATCCTTGCGCAGCGCATCGTCGGCGGTGACGCCATCCATCAAAATCACATAGGCGTAAATGCCCTGCCCCTTGATGTCATGCGGATAGCCGACAACGGCGCTTTCGGCAATTTTGTCGTGGCTGTTGAGCGCGTCTTCCAGCTCCGCCGTGCCGATGCGGTGGCCGGAAACGTTGATGACGTCATCCACCCGCCCCGTGATGCGGTAATAACCCTTGGCATCGCGGCGGCAGCCGTCGCCTGTAAAATACATGCCTTTGTAGGTAGAAAAATACGTTTGCACAAAACGCGCGTGGTCTTTGTAAACCGTGCGCATCTGCCCCGGCCAGCTGTGGGTGAGCACAAGATTGCCCTCCGCCTCGCCTTCGAGGAATTTCCCCTCCGCATCCACAAGCGCAGGCTCGACGCCGAAAAACGGTTTGGACGCGTAGGACGGTTTCAGTTCATGCGCGCCCGGCAGCGGCGTAATCAGGATGCCGCCGGTTTCCGTCTGCCACCATGTATCGACAACGGGGCAGCGTTTATCGCCCACGACATCGTAGTACCACATCCATGCCTCTTCGTTAATCGGCTCCCCGACGGAGCCGAGGATGCGAATAGAGCTGCGGTCGTATTTTTTAACCCAGCTGTCGCCCTCGCGCAGAAGCGCGCGAATGGCCGTCGGCGCCGTGTAGAAAATATTGACCTTGTGACGCTGGATGGTTTCCCAAAAACGGCCGAAGTCCGGATAGGTCGGGACGCCTTCAAACACCAGCGACGTCGCGCCGTTGGCCAGCGGGCCATAAACGATATAGCTATGCCCCGTGACCCAGCCCACATCGGCCGTGCACCAGTACACATCGCCTTCGCGGTAATCGAACACATATTCATGCGTCATGGCCGCATAAACCAGATAGCCGCCCGTGGTGTGCAAAACGCCCTTGGGTTTGCCGGTGGAGCCGGACGTATAAAGAATAAACAGCGGGTCTTCCGCGTTCATTTCTTCGCACGGGCAGTCGGTGGACTGCGCATCGCAAATGTCGTGATACCAGATGTCGCGCCCGTCTTTCATATCCGCCGCGCCGCCGGTGCGTTTGAGAACAATCACGGTCGATACAGCGGGACATTCCGCCAGCGCCGCATCGGTATTCGCCTTGAGCGGCACGCGTTTGCCGCCGCGCAGGCCTTCGTCAGCCGTGATGACAACGGTTGAATCGCAATCGAGAATACGGTCGCGCAGCGATGTCGGCGAAAACCCGCCGAACACAACCGAATGCACCGCACCGATACGCGCGCAGGCCAGCATCGCGTAAACCGCTTCGGGCACCATGGGCATGTAGATGGTCACGCGGTCACCTTTTTTAACGCCGCGGGATTTCAGCGCGTTGGCAAGGCGGCAGACGGCGTCTTTCAGCTCGGCATAAGTAATCGCGCTGCTGTCGCCCGCCTGGTCGCCTTCACGCAGCAGCGCCGTCTGGTCTGCGCGCGCGGGCAGGTGGCGGTCGATGCAGTTATAGCAGGCATTGAGCGTGCCGTCGTAAAACCAGCGGATGCGCGCGTTATCCGCGAAATCCACATCCTTGATTTGGGTATAGGGTTTTATCCAGTCAATGCGCTTGCCGTGTTCGCGCCAGAAGCCTTCGGGGTCTTCGACAGACTGTTTATACATCGCCGCATATTTTTCCGGCGTGATTTTCGCGCCTTTCATGCTGGCGGGAATGGGAAAATATTCGGGATGCGATGTGCTGTCGGTCACGGCGCGGCCTCCTTCATTTAAATGAAATACGCTGCCTTTTGAGGGCGTGAAGCTGAATAAACCGCAAACAGCATAGCAAGGATGGCGAAGAGGTCTATCCCAAAACCCATATTGCAGCGCAGCAAAGTTATTTCATAACAACAAGATAGGACATAAATACAGACAAACAAGCCCGCGCCGTGCAGGCAAGCATCACAGCCCCGCGCTTTCTCTCTTGCACCGCGGCGACCCTGCCCCTACCATCCAGCGCTCGCGCCGCGACGGTGCGCGATTTTTTAGATTTTTTTGAGCAGGAATAAAAACGCTATGACCGAAGAAGACAAACAGCACCTGAGAGACGCGTTCATGAGCGCGATTGAACAATCCCCCGCCGCGGACGAACC
>DQGU01000059.1 GCA_003524565.1 Rhodospirillaceae bacterium | reverse complement strand
TTTCAAGGCTTTGGCCATGGCCGTCACGATCAGACGAGTCGCCGGAGAGGCATCCTCTTCTCCGTGCGGCATATAAATGTGTAAAGGCTGGATGAAATGGATAAACGGGACCGGAGAAAGATTGAGAATATTCTGCGCGAACCCCTGACGCGGCATCGTCTGTCGCTGAACGGGAAAGTCCGCGCGGCTCAAAATGCCGACAACCCGAAGCCCTTTACCTTTGATGACCTCAAGGATTTCGTTGCGAACCTTGGCGTCGATACCGAAGATTTCCGCAAAGAAGCGCTGAACGCGTTCGAAGCCGTGCAAACGGGCGCCGCGCCTAAGCCGCCGAAATTCGACACGCCGGAAACCCAGCTGCTCTGGGGCGCGGCGTTGTCTTACCTGTCGGTCAACCCCGACCAGATGAAAACATGGGCGAAACCGCCCGCTGAAAATACGCCGCTGCCGCAAACGGCGCTGTGGCAACAAATCACGGGTACGCGTCAGGCGCATCAGGAATTGCTGTCGCACGCGCACCATGTGCGCGAAGCGCTGCGCGACAAGGATACGCGCTACAGCTGGGGCGCGCCGGGCACGGGCTTTTCTTTTGACCGCTCCAAAAATCATATCAATATCGACTTCGTGCAGAGCATGGTGGTCGGCTTCGAACACGCGCGCGCGGACGTTTACCGTGAAATCGGCCATTCGTTGCTGTCTGTCAGCTACCCCAAGCGCATGCAGGAAGTTTACAAGGAAATGCAACCCTTCCTGCGCAAGTCGCGTCTTGCGCAGCAGAAGAAAGGCCCGCAGCTGAAGCCGGAGGAGTATAAACAGCTCCTGATGCTGTCGGCGGAGTGGGAATTGCGCCACATGATGTTCTCGGCGGCGGAAGAAAACGTCGCCAACCGTTTCGTGGCCAACATGGGCAAACAGCTGCTGCAGGATTACGGCGTGTCGGTGAATAACACCGCCGTGACCGGCCGCGGCGTGGGGCTGACGCGTCTGCCGAAAGACGGCATCTCGGACGAGCTGCGCCGTTATATGAACCTCTGCAACGCTGTGCAGCTGAGTTTTTATCAAAACAACGGCATGTTCGAAAACACCGATACCGGATGGTTCAAGGTCGGCGTCAATCCGAACCTTGTGCGCAAGACGCAAACGCTTGCCCGCCGTCCTGCCGATAAAAAAGAAGATGATGACGGCATCGAGCATCCGGATTTCAAACTGCTGCGCGAACTGGCGGGCGGGCCCAAGGGGCTTGAAAACCTGCAGCCCAAACAGCATGAGCGTTTGTATGGCTGGCAGAACCTGAAAGGCCGTATCGAAAGCGCCGATTTGTCGCGCAAAGCCGTGATTGATGAAATCATGAAGCTTTATGCGGAAGATCTTCTGCAGCGCATTCTGAAACAGCAAAACGACCAGATTGACCAGCAGCTGAAAGACGCGCAGGAAAAACAGAAACAGCAAAATCAGGATAAAGACCAAGACCAGGACCAAGACCAGGATGGTCAGGACGGGCAAGACGGCCAGGAAGGTCAGGAAGGCCAAGAGGGGCAAGAAGGTCAGGAGCAGGACGGTCAAGGCCAAGGTCAGGGACAAGGTCAGGGCAAAGGCAAGCCGCAAAAAGGCCAGAAGAACAAGCAAGACCAGCAAAAGCAGAAACAAAAGCAGCAAAAAGACCGCGGCAAGCCGCAGGGCGAGCAGCAGGATGCGGATGACATGGACGGCGAAGAAGCCGACGGTCAGCAGCAGGATGGTCAGCAAGGCCAAAAAGGCGACAAGCAAAAGCAGAAACAAAAAGGCCAGAAGGGCGAAAAAGGCGAGAACGGCGAAGAGCAGGACGCCGAAGGTCAGGAAGGCGAAGGCCAAGAGGGCGAAGGTCAGGAACAAGACGGCCAAGAGCAAGATGGCCAATCGCAAGATGGTCAGGAGCAGGACGGCGAAGGTCAGGACGGCCAGCAGAAGGGCAAGCCTGAAAAAGGCGAAGGCCAACTGGGCGCCGATGACGAAGATACCGTGCCGGTTGAAGGCGCGGGGGATATGCCTGCGCCCAAAACGCCGACCGAAAACCCCTCGGACGAGCTCGACCCCAATGGCAGCGATGCCGATGGTGACGGCAACGACGCCGATGGCGATGGAAATGACGCAGACGGCAACGACGCGGATGGCAGCGATGCCGACGGCGACGATGCTGACGGCGAAGGCCAGACCGTTGACGACCTCGAAAAAGAGCTCGAACGCATGGAGCAGGAAGAGCAAGACGGTCAGGACGGCGAAGATGCCGATGGCGAGGGACAAGACGCCGACGGCGAAGGTCAGGACGGCCAGAAGAGCAAAAGCAAAAGTAAGGGCAAGGGCAAAGGCAAGCCCCAGCCCAGCAAGCAGGGCGGCGACGGCGACGGCAAATCGCTGGAAGAGCTCTCCAAGCAGGACTGGACGGACTACAACACCCGCATCGGCGAGCTGGCCGGCCCCATCACGCGCGTACGCAAACTGTTCAAGGACGTGCAGGACCGCCAGCTGCAACGCAAGGCGAAAATGTCCCGCTCGCTCGACATTCTGCCTGAAAACGGCGAAGTCAAAGACCGCTTCAACGTCGAGGCGCACCGGAACATGACCATCAAAAAGGTCACCGGCCAGCTGGAAGAAGAAGACCTGAAGCGTTTCCACAAGGACGAGACCAGCATGGTCCCGACCGAGATTGATATTGTCATCGCCATCGACGGCTCCGGCTCTATGGGCAACGGCAGCGGCGGCGGGGCGGTGCCCATCAACGCGGCGCTGCAAGCGGCCGCCATCATGTACGAAGCCGCCGCGGGCAAAGACATGAAGATGAATGTTTACGTTACGATGTGGGGCGACAGCGACCCGCCCATTCTCATCAAGCCCGGTGATGACCGCGTGACTATCGGTCAGGCCATGCAGGCCGCCCGCAAGGGGCTTAACTCCGGCACGAACTTCGCGCCCGCTGTGCAAAAAGTCGCCAAGACGATTGGCGAACAGCGGGGCAAGAGCGGAACCCTCAGCGGGTTCACGCATGTACTGGTCATCTCCGACGGCGATATGTTCGACCCCGAACCGTCGAAAGAGAAGATCTTCACCATGTTCGACCACTCCGACAAAATTACTTTCGATGCGGCCATCATCACCGCGGCGAAGGGGACGAACATGCAAAAAATGGCCGAAGGCATCAAAGGCCGGAAACCTTATCAGGACATGGGTATCGTCCTTGGTAACAATCCGGAAGAAGTGCCGATGGCGATCGTCGGGCTTTTGCTCGAGAAGGTCAGGAAAACCGGCAGCTTCCAGGCCGTTCCTAACAGTCAGAAACGCAGAGCCATGAGACAAGCTCATAACAAGATGGATCGGAAACCATGACGAAAAACAACAAAGACCAAAAAACGACCGCCCCCAAAGCCGAAGGCAAAAAGCCGGAGGCGGCGTCCATCTTGAAAAAGAACATCAAGGACCTGTCCCTTGAAGATTACGAGCAGCTGGAAAAGCGCATCGGCACCTCGACGCGTCCGTTCCCCATGTGGGGTCCGCAGCGCGTTGAAGAAAACGGCCGCAGCTCCATCCAGACGGTTCTGTCCTTCATCGCGGATGATAGCCAGCCGCTGAAAATCTATTCCGAACGTCCCTATGAAGAAGTCGTTGCGCTCGCTTATTGCGACATGCCCGTGCCCAGCATGCTGCCGATTTTCAAAGACGGTATCGAACGCCGCGGCGACCCGCTGCAGCGTCAAAAAGACATTCTGGAAGGCAAACAGCCCCAGAACGAAAACTTCAACCGCACGCAGATGATGATTGGCGACCCCGGCCACGGTAAGTCGTTCCTTGGCGCCCTGCAGGGCCGTCTGCGCGCCAAAGGCTCGGTCGAGATTTTCGACTGCGGCGGCAAGAACATGAACGACCTTCTGTTCGAAATGGTGCTGGACTTCGGCGCCGCCGACGCCCTGCCCAAAGCCATCGACAAACGTCTGAAAGCGGGCTCGCTGGAAGATATGTCCGTCGGTCTGCTGGCAGGCCTGCCGGAAAAGGCGCTCAGCAAAGACGACAGCGGTGCGCTGAAGGGCATCGACTGGGCGTATCTCAAAACCGCGGGTAACGACGAAGTTCAGAAATCCTTCGACATCTTGACCAAGGTCAGCAAAATCGAAGGTCTCGACAACGCGGGCGGCAACGCGCTGGGTATGAACTCCCAGTTCGGCGCGCTCATTCGTGCGTTCATCGACAACCGCGAAATCGTTCTCGACGAGTACAACAAATCGCGCGAAGGCTCGGACAACGCCCTGCAAACCGTTATCCAGTTCCTGATTGGCGAATTGCGTGAATGCACGGTCGATAACCCGCTCAAGAACAAAGACAACACTTCCGGCCCCAGCTCCTTCACGTTCAAGCGTGACGATATGGGCGCAGGCTTCTTCGTCACCTTCACGGGTAACAAAACCGAAGACGGCTCCACCACGCGCTCGCTGAACAAGTCGGTTTATGACCGTCTGAAGCCCGATACGCTGCCCGACCCCGATGTTATCGACTGGCAGCACCGTATCTGCCAGATGATGGTGGGCATGCCCGTATCGACCATCTATAGCGCGTTTCAGGAACAGGCCGATGCCGACCCTGCCGCGTTCGGCGAATGGCTGATGTGGATGCGCGAAACCAAGGCGAAAGTCGAAGGCACGCCGATTCCGGAATTGCAGCAAACCCTGCTCGCCAACTGGCAGGACGTTGTTTCCTCGTCCGAAAAGCTGGCGCTGTTCTATGACCGCTGGGCGACGCTGTCCGATGCCGAGAAAATCACCACCTCCGCCCCCGACCTTATCGAGGAAGTGGACGAGGAATACACCAAGAAGGAAGGCATGTCTTTCCGCCGTATCAAGCAGCACCTCGAAGAGGCGCAGCCCATCCGTGCGAAAATGCAGCCCGTTGACAGCCCCGTCAAAGTCGAATTCGGCGCATGGAACAAAGCGCCGAAGCAGTCGGAAACGGTGGAGGAAAACCCGTCCCTCAATTACGGTACGCGCCTTGTTGAATACATCGAGCGTATGGTGTTTGAAAAATCCGGCTCCGTCGGCAAAAACAAACTCTACAGCAAGCTGAACAAGGCGATGGAAGAGTTTGGCCTGCGTGATATTTCCCTGAAAGAGGGGGCGCGCAGCCGTCAGAAATCCGTCGAGGAAAGCCTGAACATCAGCGCCTTCGCCGACAAGGATTTGAACCGTCAGGCGCAAATCGCGCGCAAGGTGTTCTGCAACTTCGTGCGCCAGATGGACCCGAGCATCGAAGCCGATGACGATTCCATCATCACGCCGAAAAAATTCCTCGACGCGCTGAAACATGTGCAGGAAAAGGAAACGGCGGCAACGAACGAGCTGTTCGTCGCCAACCGCGACCCCGAGCAGCTTTATGCCGGCCAGCCGCTGGCGGCCGCCATCATCAAAGATGCCGCGCTTTATGCACGCGAGAAAAAGCGTCTGGACTTCGACCTCGATGACCTCGTTCACCATGACGATTTCATCGCGTCGCTGGCGCTGCCGACGGTGGGCGAGAAAAACCTCTCCTCCGTATGGGAGCAGAACATCCGCCCGATGATGCGCGACAGCGCACCCGCGCAGGCGGAAGCTGACGCAAACGCCGCGAACCAGAACAATCCGCGCCGCAACGATGGCCTTTCCATGGCGGAAGGCACGTCCGAACACGGCATTGCCACGACCAGCTTGCAAGTGCTTTACGCCGACGAAGACGGCGAGCGCGCTGTCACGCTGCATATCGTGCGCAACGAACAACGCGGCAAAACGCTGGTGGTGGGTGAAAAGGCGCCGTCCAAACTGCTCGCGGCTTTCCGCGAAGCGGGCGTAACGCACGTTGACCGCAACGACCCCTCCGCGCAGACCAAGGTCGAAGCCGCCATCGGCGATTTGACCCGCGGCATGCCGGAAGTTGTCAAAAAACACCTGACGGATGCGTTCAAATACCGCAACAACGTCGATCCGGATTACCTGCGCGAGCAGGCGGGCAAGCCTTTCGCGGACGCAGATTCCGAAAAGGCCTACCTTGCCGAAGCGCGCAAGGAATATCTGGAAGGCAAACAGCTGGCCGAGCTGATGGTCGCGCCGGAAGTGACGATGAACCTGCCGAAGTTCGTCCTCAAAAACACGGGGCCGCGCTAAGCGGCAACCCCAGCCAGAAAGCCGAGAGATATGGCACAGGAAACGTTGAAACAGGTGGGCGCCGCAGCGGCGCAGCAAAATGCGATGGAACGCGGTGCGCGTTTCCTTGCGCATGGCACCCGCCTGTTCACCGTTTCATCCGGCTGGGAAAGCAAGATGATCCGCGAAGACAGGGGCGTGCCGTCATGCGAAACAATGCTGGAGCTGGAAGCGGCGATGCGCGATGAAAACGTGCGCGTCATTTTCATCCCTGCGGATGCGCTGATGACGGATGCGGACATCGAAAAGATTTCGGAGCGCAACGGGGTTACTAAAACACTTTTCAAAGAGGTGAAGACATGAACGGGGGACGTTACATCAAGCAGGCTATCATCGCCGCGCTGTGCGAGCATCCGGATCAGGAGAAGTACAAAACGCGCGCGTTTTCGGGTGAAAATCTCGAAAAAGTGATGGAAGCCCTCGCCGAGCAGCGCAACAAGCTGAGCAAGGAAGATTTCTTCACGCAGGACGATGAGGGTAAATACCTTATCGACACGCCCGGCTTCTGGCGCAATTTCGACAAAGTCCTCGCCATCCTGAACAAGGCGGGCGACAAGTTCACCATGGACGATTTCAAAAAGCCGCTGGGACCGAACGAGGATTCCCGCAGCTTGCTCGACAGCGCGCGCCAGAATGGCGGGCTGGGCAAGATTTTCAGCGCCAGCGTCTGGGAAGGCCGTTTCGATGAAATGGAACGCCTGTGGTATTATGTGCCCATGCCGTCACGCCGCGAACTGTTCCGCAACGACGGTCAACTTGACCCGATGCTCAAACGCAGCCTTCTGAACGCGGAAGGCCGCGAAATGCCGGAAGACCGTCTGGCCAAGGCAGGGCTGACGCCGAACGATATCCGTCAGGCGTTTTCGCAAAACGGCAATTATGAAGACGTGACGCGCCGTCTTGCGCAAAACGGCGACTGGCTGCGCAAGGAATACCTGCTGCTGCCGGATAATTCGGGCGATACGGTATTTTATCATCAGGGCGCGTGGGACCGTTTTAACGACGTGTCCAAACGTATGCAATCGCGCGGCGAACAATTCGAAACCGCCGATTTCATCCGCCAGATGGGCTACAGCGCCAACGTGCTGACGCGCGGCTATGAACGCGGCGGATTGCAGCATGTTTTCGCGCCCCAGCATTGGGTTGACCGCCTGCCGGAAATGACCGAGCTGTGGTCGCGCGTATTGCCGGGCTGGAAAACCGGCACCATGACGGTGCAGGCTTTCGACAAGTCCTACGCTGAAGCGGAAAGCATGACCTACGGCAAGCTGGTCGATTACGCGCGTTTTGAATCCAAACAGGCGCTGTTGCGCCCTGTGAATCCGGATGCGGCGCAAAGCGGCGCGGAAAAACCCGTGCTGCCCATCGGCCTCAAAGCCTTCTGGGACAATATCGATACCGTGCAGCAAAAACTGACCAATATGGGTGCACGCCTGTCGCTCTCCGACCTTCGCCAGAAAAGCGGGGAGATGGAAGACACCTGCCTGATTACCGCCGTCAAATTCGGCCACTTCGAAGCTGTGCAGGGCATTGCGCGCAAAGCGGGCGAGAAAATCGGCGTGGATGATTTCCTGTCCAAGGACCGCCACGGCAATTCGATGCTGAACATTCTGGCCGACCGCGGCGAGCTGCATCAGGTATTCCAGCCTGAAAACTGGGCAGGCCGCCTGAGCGAGATGAAAGCGCTCTGGACCAACGTTCGCGTGACCGACCGCAATCAGGTCGATTTCGAGCAAGTAGAAGTTGCCGCGCAGCAGGCAACGCTGCGCCAGCAGGTCAGCGACGATTTCGGCTTCAAACTGAAACCGCGCAAGCCGGGCAAATAAGCACCGGTACTGCCGAATACAAAACCCGCCCCTCAAAAGGCGGGTTTTTGTTTTCTTGCGCTATTTGCCCTTACAGCTGAATGTGGGTTTCGATGGATATTGCGCGCAGGGTGGTCGGGTTCATGTGGTGCAATTCAGCATATCGGCGCGGACGTTTGGGGAATTCGAGCGAGAAAAAGCGTCCCCTGTGAACAAAAATTTTGGCGCGCAGGGCTTCGGCGTCGGTATCTTTTGACTTCAGAAGGATGGTGGCGGCGTGAAGGTCAGGCGATGCGTTTTTGAAAACGGGCGCTGAAGGTTTGTTGAACCAGAAAAAGCAAACCTTCGCATCCGCCGCCTGCCGCTGCACAAAGTGGGGCTGTTTTAGCTGCGCGTCCAGAACGTTTCTACTTTCTTCGGATAATGACTGACGCCAGAAGTCGATGCAGGATTGTTCGTAAGCTCTTAATGTACGGCTTCCGAACAGGCGGTACCAGAGACGGCTGAGCATTATCAACAAAGAAGTCATACGCATTTGCCTTGATTGCGGCGGATAGGGAAGGGGTTATGACGCAGGCCCTTGCGGCGGTTTGGGCGGCATTGCGGCGGTGCGGCGCGCGCTCAGGCAAATATGCGGCGGTACTTGCAAATCTTCGGCGTCATAGCGCAGGGGTTTGCCGTCGATGTCTTGCACGCGTCCGCCTGCGCCTTCGACAATCGCATGGCCTGCGGCGACGTCCCAGAACTTGGTGCGTCCGCCGCGGTTGACGGGATAAACGACCGACATGTCGGCGCTGTTTTCCGCGACCTGGCAGGCGCGCAGGATGCCGCTTTTGCTATCAATACGTGCGCTGTCGCCGAACTGGGCGGAGAGATAGCCCTTTACCTTCGGCATATCCGCGCTGGCGGGGTTCAGCAGCACGCGCATATCCGCCGCGGCTGGGGCGGCAGGCACGCTTAGGGGCAGGCGCGTGCCATCCGGTTTGACCTCCACCGATGTTTGCGGCCCTGCGGCGGCGTAAAGCCTGTCCATCGCCGGATGATACACAACGCCCAAAACGGGCTTGCTATCGACCACAAGCGCGATAGCGACAACGAACGCGCCCGTGCGCTCCGCAAATTCGCGCGTGCCGTCCAGCGGGTCCACCGTCCAGAACGTGCCGCCGGAAATATCGGGGATATTGCCGGCCTCGACCGCTTCTTCGGATACGATGGGAATATCGGGCGTAAGCGCGGCCAGTCCCGCCAGCACAATCTTCTCCGCCGCATGGTCGGCGTCGGTGACGATGCTGCCGTCTTTTTTGGTGTAAATTTTGGTGGCGGGGTCGTTGTAGTGGCGCATGATTTCCGCGCCAGCTTCGCGCGCCAGCTTCTCGATATCCGGCAGCAAGGCGGCTGGGTTTGGCGGCGTGGGGGCGGGTGCTGTCATGGCCTTATTGTATTTCCGTAAAGTTAATTTTCCGTCAAGCCGCCAAAAGGGGCGCAAATGGCATAAAAATTCAATAAATTGCCGTTCAGATGAATACCATATATTGACGGCCACGGGCAGGAAATTTATGCTAAGGCCATCGTCGAACATTATACGAAGCGAAAGAGGCAAACCT
>DQGU01000148.1 GCA_003524565.1 Rhodospirillaceae bacterium | reverse complement strand
CAGAGAAGCTGTATAATTTCCGCTATAGGTCTGCGCGGGAATTTCGCCGGACAGGAAAAAGTTCTGCATCAAAAACGTGTAAAGAGAGTCCATATCGGTTTCCTTCCGGCCGCCGCCGCGCGGGGTTATCGTGACAACAGTTCCGCCTGCTCAAGGCATTTGCCCAGCGCTTCTTCGATTTTGTCTTTGGTGAAGGGCTTGCCGACAAACCCGCGCGCGCCGCGTGCCTGCGACAGCAGCACGTTGTCTTTGACGCGGTCGGCGCTCAGGATGATGACGCCGGCGGTGTTGTCATAGCGGATGATTTCTTCCAAAAGGTCAACGCCCGAGCCGCAGGGCAGGTGAATATCCAGAAAAACCACGTCAGGCAGATGCTCGCGGTAGGCGGCGACAAGGTCCTTGCCGTCGTCAAGCGCGATAACCTTTCCATGCGGCGCCAGCACCTTCGAGAGCAAGGAGCGCATGAACATATCGTCATCCACGACAAAAAAGACGCGCGCGCCGCGGGACTGGCGTTTTTGCAGCAGTGCGCTGCCGGAAGCTGCGGTTACGGCTGCGGGCGCTGGCGCTGTTTTGGCGGCGGGGGGCTGGGGTGCTGCCTTGGGCGCGGTGGCAAGGTGCAGGCGGATGGCGATAACCTCCAGCCCCTCGCGGGTGATGTTGCCGGTGTTGACGGTGCAATTGTATTCGGGCAGATGCGCGGTCAATTCGCGTTTCATTTGCGGGAAATCAACATGCTCTTCCAGCATGACCAGCGACAGCACCTTGCGCGTGCCGCAAACGAAAATAGCGCCGGGACGGCGGCCGAAAAATTCATAAACGCGCGTCGCGACAGCATTGATGTCGGGCACTTCCTCGTCTTCGATTGAAATATCAACGGCTTTCCAGCCCGTGGTATCGGTGCGGATATAGTCAATCAGCTCCTGCAGGCGGGCGGGGGTGATGTGGTTGTATATCTTCATTTGGTGCGGCGGTTCGGTGCGGGCGGTTTCCATGGCTAGTCCCCTTATTTAAAAAATATGTCTAAAATACGCTGGTCGTTTCCTCGCCGAGGACGAGGCTTAAAAATTCCTGTTTGCCAAAGGGCTTTATCAACATGCCGCGCGCGCCTGCGGCTATCATTTTTTTAAGTGCGGACATGTTTTCCTTGCCGCTCATGACGATGACGCAGGCATCCGGGTCTTCTTCCAGCAGCGCATCGAGCACGGCGTCGCCCGTTTGCAAAGGCAGTCTGTAGTCCAGAACCACGACAGCCGGATGATGGCGGCGGTAGGCTTTCAGCGCCTGTTCGCCATTGCTGGCGCTGATAAAATCGCAGCGCCCCTTCAGCGCGCTGCGCATCAGCCAGCGGGCGGCAAGGTCGTCTTCCACCAGTAAAACGCAGGGCAGTGCTTCCGCGCCCGTTTTGGACGTGCCCGAGGAAGAGAAGCTGTCTGGTCTTTCAAAAGCCGCCACGGTGCCTGTCTCCTGTTGCCTATCACTGCCGTCGTTTCGTCTTGTTGTTATCTTTGCAATCCGTGTGCCATAAAAAAGTCTTTGCTTTTCAATGGGGCTGCATAGAAATTGTGTCCAAAATCCGTACACCTGTCGCGGCTGTCCGGATTTAAGGCAGACGCGTTTGCGCGCCGTATTCATCCAGCGATTTTTCAACACGGGTATATTCATCGCAAATGTCGAAAAGCAGGCTGGATTTGACGCTGATGTCGCAAACGGCATTCTGCGCCTGCTCGCACAGGGCGCTCAGCGCGCGCGCGCCGATGCCGCCGGCGCCGCCCTTGAGCATGTGGGCGGCTTCGCGCCAGTCATTATGCGCTTTTGGTGAAAGGCTTGCCTGCAGGACGTCGATATTCTTGCGTGACTGCGTCAGGAATGCCGCCACCAGTTCGCGGGTCATTTCGGTGTCGCCGTCCGTAAAGGATTGCAGATGCCGGAAATCGACCGGCGGGCCGTTATGCGGGTCATCTGCGCCGTCTTCATGCGCCGCGGCGGTGATTTGCTCAAAGGCGCTGTCAGGCGCGGCAGCGGGAAAAGCAATCCATTGGCCAAGGATGTCACGCAGCTCGTCTATATCGATGGGCTTGCTGATATAATCATCCATGCCAAAGCGCAGGCATTTTTCTTTTTCACCGGTCATGGCATTTGCGGTCATGGCGATGATGGGGATATGGCGCTTTGTGCCCAGCTCGCCCGCGCGGATTTCGCGCGTGGCGTCATATCCGCTCATCTCCGGCATGTGGCAGTCCATCAGTATCAGGTCCCAATGGCCGGTTTTTGCCTGCGTGGCCGCGGCGCGGCCGTTTTCAACGATGTCGAATCTGGATATGCCGAAGCCCTCCATCAGCCGTGTCATCAAAATCTGGTTCATCGGGTGGTCTTCGGCGATAAGCACGCGCGCGGCGGCGGGCTGCAGGCTGCCGTGCGATTGGGGCTTGCGCTTTTTGCGGTCGCGCAGGGCTGAAATCTGCGTCGTCGTTTTGAACGGGATGGCAAAACGGAAAGTGGAGCCGCTGCCCATGGCGCTTTCGACCCCGATAGTGCCGCCCATCAGCTCGACCAGTTCGCGCGTGATGGCAAGGCCAAGGCCTGTGCCGCCGTAGCGCCGCGTTGTGGAGGTGTCGGCCTGCACGAATTTGTCGAAAATTTGCGCCTGTTTTTCGGGCGGAATGCCGATGCCGGTATCGCGCACCTCGCAGCATATCTCGACGTTTCCGTCTGCGGTGGGGGTGGCCTGTGCAAAAACCTCGACGGAGCCTTTTTCCGTGTATTTCACGGCGTTGCTGATAAGGTTCATCAAAATGCGCGACACGCGCAAGGGGTCGCCGACGATATAGGGCAGGGCGGAGGGGTTATAGCGTCCGACAAGCGAAAGCCCCTTTTCACGCGCCAGCTGCTCGAGCGTCATCAGAACGCTGTCAAGGACATAAGACAGGTCAAAGCCGAGGCTTTCCAGTGTGACCTCGCCCGCTTCGATTTTGGACAAATCCAGAATATCGTTCACGATTTCAAGAAGGTTGGCAGAGCTTTTGTGCACGGACTCCACAAGCTCCCGCTGCGGCGCGGGCAGGGTGCTGCCCATCAGCAGGTGCGTCATGCCGATAATGCTGTTGAGGGGGGTGCGCAGTTCATGGCTCATATTGGCCAGAAAATCGCTTTTGGCGATGTTGGCGGCTTCGGCTACTTCCTGCGCGCGCTTGAGCTGCTCGTTCATTCTGACGAAATCGCTGACATCCGTATGCGCGCCAATCAGGCGGGCGGGGCGGCCGCTGCTGTCGCGCGTGACCGTCGCGCGGCAAATAACGTGGCGCGGCACCCCGTCTGCGTGCAAAAAGCCGAGCGTCGCGGAGACCTGATGGCGGCTGTTCAGGCTTTCGTCGATAAACTGCCGCGCTTTGGCGCGGTCTTCCGGCACAATCAGCGCGTACCAGTCTTCAATCGTGCCGGTTTTGGATTCGGATTGAAAGCCGAGGATTTCCTGACAGCGCGGCGACATCCACAGGCGGTTTTCAAGCGCTTGCCAGTCCCATATCCCGTCGCTGGCGCCTTCGGCGGCAAGTTCGAACCGGCGCTCGCTTTCGGCCAGTTTTTCGTCACGCTCCTTGCGCAGGTTGGCGTTGAGCGTGTTGAGTTCCTGCGACATAGTGTCGAGCGCGTGCTGCTGGCGTTGCAGCGTGCGTTCGTAATCGGCATAGGCCTGGCTAATAAGCGTGCAGACGGCGTCTTCGGCCTGAAGCTTTGTCTTGCCCGACGTCTTGCGCAATTGCCATTCAAGCAGGGTGTGGGTCATGCCGTCTCTCCCAGCAGGGTTATGGTCATGGTCTGGTTGTGCAGGTCGCATTTGCGGGTGACGGGATGGGGGCATATTTCGCCGTAGGAATAAAATCCGGCAATCGGCAAATCGCCCAGCAGGCCGCGCACGGTGCCGATTTCGGCAGAAACACGCTGCCCCATCATCATATTGCGGCCGATGCAGCTGACCAGAAGAGCGACCGAGGGGGCATAGGCTCTCGCCGCGACTTCTTCCAGCGCATAGGCTGCGGCCTGCGCGGCGCCGTCCAGCATGTTGTGCAGCGAGCCGTGCATCATACGCGCGACGTATCCTTGCGGAATGGTGTCGGAGAACACAAGGCTTTGCGTTTCCTCGTCAATCGCGAAGGGGGTGCGCACAATGCTGTGCGCCTGTTCATGCGGCGGGCTGAGGCTGAGCGGGAACAAAAGTGCGCTGCCCGGCAGCTTGTCGGCATCTTCGCCAAGATATTTTTTGTAAAGGGGCAGCGCGGACGTGCCGTCAAGTTCGTAAAGTACGTTACCGGCCGATTTGGTGATAACCCGCTCGGGGCCAAAGCCGACCCATCCGCCGACGCTGCCGCAAGCCGCTTGAAAAGCTTCACCGTAAAAACCGATGGCCGCAATATTGCCCTCCTGCGGCAGGTTATCGACGCCGACGCCCGTCTGGCGGAAATCCGCGCCATCGCCGGCGAGCCCGCCCGCAACGATAACGTCGCTGTTTTCGCCGCAACCTGCCACCAGCCCCTGCACCAGCGCGCTGCCTGTGACTTTCATGCCGTCTGACAGGATATAAATCAGCTTGAGCCCCGGTTTCTTGTTCAGGCGTTCCGCTAGTTCCATGCCAACGGCAAGGGATTCTTCGGGCGTCGCGATTTTTTTCTCCGCAACATCTATCTCGCTGCGGTTAAACTGCATCGCGACGGAAACGGAAGTGCTTTCGAAAGCCTCTGTATTAAAAATCTCCCCGCCCGTTGTGCATCCCACCAGACGCGCTGCGGGGTAAGTTTTTTTCAGCGCGCGGATGTAATGCACAGGGGCGGGGTATTGGGGGGAGAGAAAATAAAGCACGAGTTGCGCCTGGGTCAGTCCCTTGCCTTTGAAGTCAACATCAGGGTTGGCGGCGGATATAACGGTTTCGACATACATGACATCTTCTCCGGCAAGGGGGGGCTGCATATATCTTTGCAATCGTTGTGCCGGATGCTAAGGGCTTGCATTTCAGTCCTTTAGCCGTAATGATGGTGTTCGATCTCGCTTCACCTGACTGATTTTGAGACTTTTTTATTCTTTTTATGAGACGCTATTAATAGGTGGTTTTTTTATGTCCGAATGTATTCTGGTGGTCGATGACGACCCGCTGCAGCGCAAATTTATATCGTCGATAGTCACGCGCCGCCTTGGCTATGCGATTGCCGAAGCGGAAGGGGCGGAGCAGGCGCTTGGCCGCCTGTCGCGCGGGGGCGTATCGCTCTGCGTTATCGATTACCGCATGCCGGGTATGGATGGCATGCAGCTGCTTGCGCGGATTGTGCAATCTTATCCCGGTTTGCCTGTCATCATGGTGACGGCGACGTCTGACACCGATACGGCGGTCGAGGCGATAAAAGCCGGCGCGGCCGATTATGTGACAAAAGCGTCAGAGCCGGAGCGCATTATTCTTTCCATCAAAAACGTCCTGCGCCTGCGCGCGCTGGAGGGGGAGGTTCACCGCCTGCGCCGCCAGAAAAAGGAAGTCCTGCACTTTGCCGACATTATCGGATTTGACGCAGGACTTGCCGATATCGTCGCGGCCGCGCGAAAAGTCGCGCCCGCAGATGTATCCGTTCTGCTGACAGGCGAAACCGGCACGGGCAAGGAGCTTTTTGCGCGGGCTCTGCATGGCGAAAGCCGCCGCGCGCTGAAGCCTTTTGTCGCGGTCAATTGCGGCGCCATTCCGGAGAGCCTTGTCGAAAGCACACTATTCGGGCATGAAAAAGGCGCCTTCACGGGCGCCGTGACGCGCAGCCACGGCCGCTTTCGTGATGCCGAGGGCGGCACTATTTTTTTGGACGAAGTTGGTGAATTGCCGCTCAAGGGGCAGGTCAGACTGCTGCGGGTTTTGCAGCAAAAAGAAGTAACCCCCGTCGGCGGCGGTCAGGGGATTCCCGTCGATGTGCGCGTGATTTCTGCAACCAACCGTGACTTGGGCGAGCTGGTCAGGCAGGGACGGTTTCGCGAAGACCTTTATTTCAGGCTCAATGTGGTGCATTTGCATTTACCGCCGCTGCGCGAGCGGGCGCGGGATATTGCGGCGCTGCTCGCGCATTTTACGCTGGCCTATGCTGCGGAAACGGGCCAGCCGCCGCGCCAGACGTCGCCGGAATTTGTGCAGGCGCTCAGCGCCTACAGCTGGCCGGGCAACGTGCGGGAGCTGGAAAACGTACTGCGCCGGATTTTCGTGCTCAGCGACAACACCGTGCTGACGCCGGAGGATTTTATTATCGAAGGGCTGGACAGGCTTTCGCAGGGGACGGAGAGCAGTGCGGATAATGCGCAGGGGCATGTCCTCCAACTTATGGATTCGGGCGGACGCCTGCGTCCGCTGCAGGATATCATCGACGATGTGGTGCGGCATGCCATCGTATGCAGTGGCGACAATATCAGTGCGGCCGCGAAAATGCTGGGCGTTGCCCGCTCGACGCTTTACAAAAAAATAAAATAGAGCCGCAAAATCTGCTGCGGGCGGGGCGTCAGCTGCGCGAAACGGCGTGTAATATCTCGTCTTTCAGTATGCTATAGGCGGCAGATATTTTCGTTAGAATATCACTGCGCTCTTTTGCCGTGGCGCGGTGCATGTTTTGCGCTTTTTCGCAAAGGGCAAACAGCTCGTCGGATTTCAAAAGCGCCGCGCCGCCCTTCAGCTTGTGCGCCGCGTCGCTCCAGCTA
>DQGU01000111.1 GCA_003524565.1 Rhodospirillaceae bacterium | reverse complement strand
ACGAAGCCGCCAATATGACGCCCGTGATGAAGTCTTACGATTTCGGCGAATATAATACCGGCATGCTGGGCGAAGCGCATGACGAGCTGAAAAAAATCGGCGGCAGCGCACCCGATATTCTGCGCACCACCGGCAAGCCGCTGTCTGTGCCGGGCGGGCTTAAACGCAAAACGCAGGAAGGACCGCAGGCATGAGCATGAACCTATCGCGCATCCCCCATGCCGACGACATGGACGACAGCCTGTTCGAAGAAACAGAGGGCAAACAGGCATGGCAAGCCGCCGCACAGGCGATTGGCGAGAATATGGCGCGCCTTGGCGATACGCTGCAATCCCTGCCGCTTTACGATGATGAAGAAGACGATGCCGTCACGTCGCTGCGCGATGATTTGCAGGAGCTGGTGCAGTCATACAGCGAGCGCCTTGACAACGAAGGCTGGGAAGACGCAGGCAAATATTACATTTTCGGGCAGATGGACGTTAAAACGCTTGTCGCGGGCGCACGTCAGGAAATGCTGGATTGGGACGAAATTCTGAACGCCAAGGCGTTGATGGGCGATGCAAATGACATCGAAACCATTCTGGAAGCCGCCTCTGACAAGGAAATAGAAATCGATATAGAACAAGCCCTGCGCTGGGCGGCAGAGCCGGACAAGCTGACAGACGGCCTGCGCCACAGCGGCAACCTTGCCACCGCCGAGGCGCTACTGGCCGCGGGCGCACACCCGTCCGGCAATAACGGCGAAACCTTTTTCAGCGTGCTGCGCGAGGGGCGCGAAGACATCGCCCGCGCCTTCTGCCGCGCCGGCATCGGCGATGATGGATTTCATCTGCATTACTGGAACGAAAACGCCCGCAGCTGGCTGGAAGAGCAGGCGCCGCGCAAGCTGCTGCGCGACATGTACTGGGAATATGGCCGTTTCGAAGCCGTCGATGCCGCCACGCTGCTGGAGCGCAAACCCATGAGCGACGGCGGCAACCTGCGCATCATTTTTGATTTTGCTGCAAGACGTGTGAGCGAGATTTACACCCGCGAACAGCACGCTTTTAAATCAGACGTGTCTTTCGACGATTACGGCCCCGCCGCGCTGGATACCGCGCGTAAAAAACTGCTGGAACTGGGCGGCAACCCGCCCGAAGACCTGCCGGGCAGCGCGCAGCGCAGTCTGGGCAAGCCCAAACTGGCACCGCCGCGATAATAACGCCGCCCGCATCAAACAAAAACGCCGCAGGAAAACCCGCGGCGTTTTTGTTTTGATGTCTTGGTGTCTTAGCCCGTTTTGGCGTCGATTTCGTCGAGCTTCACCTTGGTGCTGCCGACAAGCTCGTCCACGATTTTGTCGATAACCGCGCCGAGCGAGGCGTTGTCGATATCGCCTTTTTCAGACAGCGCCGCAATACGGCGTCGGATTTCGCTACGCGCGGAGCCGCCGGGGAAGTTGACCCCGAGCAGTTTACGCGCCTGCGCCGCGCCGATGCGGGCATAAAGACGGTTGCGGATGGCCGCATCCTCCGCCGTGGTCGAAAACGCCCACAGCTCGATGGGGCCGAGCGTGTTGATAAGGTGCTGTTCATACCGGCCGTCGGTGGTACCCAGAACCAAAAGCGCCGGCGCACCGCCCGCTTTCGGACCTGTCAGCTTGTTACGCATGACCCAGCGCGCGGTGTCGGTCAGACCGAAGCGTTTTTGCGTCGCATCGACCGCCGCATCGGAAATCGCCGCACCGAGAACCCAGACGCCCGTCGCCAAATCGACCATGTCGTCGTCGAAGTCGTCCAGCATCTGGGAGGCGAGAATAATCTGAATCCCGCGCTTACGTCCCTCGCGCACGTCACGCACAATCTGCGCACGCACGGATTTGGTTTTCGACGTACGGTGGAACTCGTCATAGCAAAGGCGTTTCGGCGTTTCGGCCAAATCCTGCAGGCGGGATTCGTGATAGGCGCGGAATTTCGGCGACATCTGCGCCAGCGCTTCTTCGTTAATCCACCACGGGGTGACCAGCGCCTGACGCGCCAGCATATACATGACGGCGGTCTGGCGGTCTGACGTCGCATCGCCGGACGGGCAAACGTCGGCAAGGTCGAGCGCGCAAACGCGCGTCTCCGCGAGCGAGAATTTGGTCACCGACGACAAAATCGGGAATTCGCGCACGCCGGAGGTAATCATACGCTCGAACGCGTGGATAACCCCCTCGGACGAAGCGCCGATGGAGGTTTCTTCGAGCAGGTTTCTAATCTGCGGGCGGCGGGCGGCGGCAATCGCGTCGCCCAGCGTCGGCATGGCATAGCGCTGCGCCATCGCCGCTTCGTAGGTCAGCCCCTTGTCGAACAGGGCATCGACCATATCCCACCAATAGGCGCCCGGCGGCACTTTGATGTCGTGCTGGCGGATGGCTTCGTCAACCACGCTGTCGATACGCGGCAGATAGGGGCGCGGTTCCGCGTTGGCCGACGTATCGTCGCGCCAGCGGTACATTTCATCGACCACCATCCCGCAAAGCTGCGAAATACCGTCATAGGGGTCGGGCTGGCCGGGCGGGGTGCAAATCAGGGTGAGCAGTTCAATCAGGAAGCTGCGCTCCGACACCTGCGGGCTGCGCATGCCGAGCTTGGTATCGAAGGGGTTGATGGCGAATTGCGCCGTCATCTGCAAGCGGTACGACGTCACTTCGTGACGACGGTTCGGCGGCAGGGCGTCTTTGAGCAGCGAAACCAGACCCGCCGAAGACGGGCCGATGTCGATAACGGCGATAAACGGAAGGCTCGCCACACCTGCCGAAAGACAGGTACCGAGGTTCAGCGTGTTCATCAAAACCGATTTACCGCCACCGGGCTGCGCGAAAACAAGGTCGAACCAAGTCGTCGTCACGTTGGAGCCGGTTTGGTACGGCCAGACACGGCCATCGGGGGTACGGAAAAGAATGGAGCCTTGTTCGAACGGGCTCGACGCGCGTTGCCACGGCACCAGCTTCATTACTTCGTAAAGCGGCGCAACGGCCGGCGGCGCGGTCGAGGCGCAGTGAATGCCAAGCGAGGACGACATGATTTGGTCCAGCGGGTCGCCGGAAATCATCGACACCTGCGCATAGCCCCAGGATTCGGCAGACTGCGTCAGCGTAGAAAGGCGGTCTTCGAGAAGTTCGATATCGTCCTTGGGCGCCCAGGTCGCGAACGACAGGCGGAATTTCACCACAGGTTCACTGCGCGCAATCTCGCTCAAGGCTTCGAGCGCTTCTTTCACCATCTTGTTCTCGGCATTCGTCACCGCAAAGATGGAAGAAAGAAACTGCTGCATCGCCATACCCTGAATGCCGCCACCTTCGAGCAGGAAGGACATACGGAAGGGCACGCGCGCTTCGGACATACGCTCGAGGAAGGCCGGGAAAGGAATAGGCTCCGTCGGGCCCAGCACCATATCGCAGCCGCCCCAGACGTATTTGCCCATCTCAACGACGTGGTCGTTGATAACGCGGGCGTTCGCCATCGTCAGCTGCTGGCGCAAGCTTGGCCAGAGAATATCCGACATGTCGTTTTTCTTTTCCGGCGCACGCGGTGCAATTTTATCGCCCGGCAGGACGGCGCGCCATTTGCTGTCGATACTCAGCTGCAAAAGGTTGGCGCGAATGGTGGCCAGCGCGTCGTGCACTTCCATCACCGCCGCCTGAATGCCCATTTCCTTGAGCGCCGTCACCGTCGCGGTCGAAAAGCTGTTGTGGCGCGTGCGGATGCCTTCGATAGCCGCGAAGGGATATTGCGCATCATCCGCTTTAATCCATTTTTTGCCGCGGGCACGCTCCGCCTCGCGCGATAGGTCGGATTTGCTGAGAACGGACGGACGCGTCCACAGCACAAAATAAATTTCTTCCCATGCCAGATAATGGCTGAGGTTCTTCGCACGCTCTTCGAAAATATCGTCGATTTCAAGGCCGGTATTTTTCGCCGACATATAGTTCGGGCGCAGAAGTTTTTTCAGCTCCGTATAGCTGCGTTCCGGGTTGCGGCTGAAATAAATCTGCATCGCATGGCCGGGGCGGTCGAAACGTGTACCGATTTTAACCACGGAGTCGGACAGGATTTTTTTGTATTCGGCGTCACCGATAATCTGGCGCGCGCCATCGACGCGCACGACGGTCAGCAAGGAGCCGTCTTCGGCCACCAGCGTCGTATCGTCGTCCGCCGTTTCAAGGCGAATAAACGATTCAATCGGCTGGCGCAGCAACCGGACAAAGGGCTTCAAAAGCGCGTCGAACATACCCATTAAACTTGCATCCCTGATTATGCTGCCGGAGAGTCCGGCGAGAGGTCATAATTTTTTAAGGCACCCTGCTGCCTGCCGCGCGCATTGGATGGCGCAGCATTGAACAATATATCAGATAAACCTTTTAAAAACAGGTAAAAACACGGCAGATTTCGCGCAGATAAAATGGCGGGCGCATTGTGGCCTGCCTTACTGTGCGCTGTTTTGACGTATCATATTTATATCCGGAAACAACGCGGCACCGCGCTTTAACGTAATGCCCGTGCACGCAAGTTGTCGCGCGGCTGCAAAAAAACACCCTTGCCCGCAGCATGCAAAGCTGCGGCACAGCGACCTTACGGTTATGAAAGATTATTCGCTGACGGGCGGCGATTTTTTGCCGTTCAGCTCGGCGCGCAAATCATAGAACATGTTCACCCAGCGGCGCGGCGGCACATCGCCGAACGGCCCGTCTTTGGAGCGCCAGTAGGCGAGGATTTGCGGGAACTGGTTAAATTCCAGGTCGCCCTCTTTGATGATACGGCGGTCGAGCGGGAGAACGCGAAAGCCTTTCAGCTTGCCGGCACGTTCACGGTATTCCTTGGCTTCCAGAAAGTCTTGCAAAACCGTGGCCAGAATACGCGGGCTGTCGGTGCCGAGGCGGCGCTGCGCTTCTTCCTTGCGCTGCAAGAGAGATTCCAGCGCATCACGCGCCGCATCTGCCATGGGGCCCTGGGATATGCGCGCCACATAAATCGCGCGGCAGATATGATGAAGCGCGGCCTGCCCGATTTCCGGCAGCCATATCACGGCGCCGGACTGCATGCGCTCGACACGCTCCAGATGAAAACATTGGTGGCAGAAAGTGCAGGCGCATGCGTAATCATCCGCATTGCCGCTCTGGCCTTGCTTGCCGATATAGTTGACTTCCTGATATTTGCGCGACTGGAAACCGCAATAGCGGCAGGTATGCTGGTCACGCTCCAGCACCTTTTGACGCATCGCTTCCTGCGGTGTATGCACATCCGCAGAAAGAATACGCCCGGCATCGGACAATCCGCTGATGCCGGGCGATATCCTTAAGTAGGCCATATCAATATCCTTGTATAGGTTCTTGAACGGCCCACATTTAGCTTACGGAACGTTAAAGCCCGTGGAGCTTTCGAGTACCATACCGGTTACGTCGATCTTCGCGGTATCACCGTCGGAGATAGAACCCTGCATGATACGCATCATGAACGGCAGCGACAGGAACATACCGCCGCAAGCCAGACGGATAAGAGCGTCTTTCATGGGAGCCTGAGCCGGGTTGTCAACGTGCTGCTTGAGTTTGAAAATACCAGCAAGGGCGAGACCTGCACCAGCGATGTACGCGAGGGTGGAGATCAGAGCAACCGTACCGGAAACTGCCGTTACAACGTTTTTGCTGGCGGTGGTCAGGTCGGTAGCGCCGGCCGCGAGTGCGTCAGAGCTTTGACCTGCGAACATGCCAACAGTAGCAGCAGCAGCGAGTTTGTGAGAGAGATTTGACCGTTTCATTTGTAGTTCCTCCTTTTACTTACACACAGTTTGTTATCGTAGCACGCTTTTATCGTGTCTACTAGGTAAATGAGAGCCCCGTGACGTTCGCGGTCCGCATGATCACGTTGATCAGCTCGCCGAGGTTAATCGCCAAAGTGCCCCCGAACAGGAACGTCAAACCTTGCGCGACGGTGGCCCCTTGTTGGCCATCGGCGAACGCCCGTAAGACGAACCATCCTCTGATAAAAGCGATGTAGCCAACGAGCATTACGAAGACCATCACCCCTTCTATAACTGTTTGAATACGCTCGCGGTCATCGGTGTCGGTAATAACCGTGTTCGAAACCAGCGAAGTCGTTTTCAATGCGTTACCACCGGTGCCGAAGACACTGTTGGCAAAAGTACCCATCGAGTCACCGAAGGAAAACAGTGCGCCCGAGGCAAGAAACGTTGTAATCGTCCCTGCGCCGCCAGGACCGCGCGGACCTTCTTCGACGCGTTTGGTCAGACGGGAAATACCGACCAGCAAAAGACCGATGGCCGCGATGTAGGTAAAGGCCGTGAGCATCACTTCGGCAGGGCCGGCGATGTTGCTCATGACATCGACAACCATTTTGTCGAGACCGCCCGCCGACAGCGAAGCGTTGGTGAAACCGGAGTTGGTGAACTTGTTGTCGCCCATCGCAGCGGTTTCGAACAAAGAACCGCGGACGGCACGAATAGCAAACGGCAGTGACAGGAACATACCGCCCGCCAGC
>DQGU01000032.1:1525-9738 GCA_003524565.1 Rhodospirillaceae bacterium | reverse complement strand
GGCGTGCCGCAGGGCAAGGCGCTGGATATCGCCGAAGCCGCACCGGTCGAGGGTTTCGATGCCGCTTTCGCGGGTAGCAACGATTACGCCGCCATTGCGGGCGCGGATGTTGTCATCGTCACCGCCGGCGTGCCGCGCAAACCGGGCATGAGCCGCGACGATCTTATCGGCATCAACACGGGCGTTATCAAGGCCGTGGGCGAGAACATCAAAAAACACGCGCCGAATGCTTTTGTTATCGTCATCACCAACCCGCTCGACGTCATGGTCGGCATCATGCAGGAAGTCACAGGCTTCAAGCCTGAAAAAGTCGTCGGCATGGCCGGCGTTCTCGACAGCGCGCGCTTCCGCCACTTCCTTGCCGATGAATTCAAGGTTTCGGTCGAAGACGTCACCGCCTTCGTTCTTGGCGGCCACGGCGACACCATGGTGCCGCTGACGCGTTATTCCACCGTTGCGGGCATCCCGCTGCCGGACCTCGTCAAGATGGGCTGGACCACGCAGGAGAAGCTGGACAAAATCGTTCAGCGCACCCGCGATGGCGGCGCCGAAATCGTGGCGCTTCTTAAAACCGGCTCCGCTTTCTACGCCCCCGCATCCGCCGCGATTGCAATGGCGGAGAGCTACCTGCTCGACAAAAAACGCGTTCTGCCCTGCGCGGCGCTGCTGACGGGCCAGTATGGCGTCAACGGCCTTTACATCGGCGTGCCGGTGGTGCTGGGCGCGAATGGCGTCGAAAAAATTATCGAAGTGACTTTCACGGCCGAAGAAAAGGCGATGTTCGACAAATCCGTCGAAGCCGTCAAATCGCTGTGCGAAGTCGCCAAGAACCTCAAGCCCGCTGCGGCCTGAGTTTGAAATTCCAACCCTCCAGAGGATAGTCAAACATGAACATTCATGAGTATCAGGCCAAGCAGCTTTTGAAAGCGCGCGGCGTGCCCGTGCTGAACGGCGGCGTGGCCTATACGGTCGAAGAGGCCGTTGAAGTCGCCAAAACCCTGCCGGGTCCGGTCTATGTGGTCAAAGCGCAAATTCACGCGGGTGGCCGCGGCAAGGGCGGCGGCGTCAAAGTCGTCAAGTCGCTGGACGAAGTGAAAGAAGCTTCGGCAAAAATCCTCGGCATGCAGCTGGTCACGCACCAGACGGGCCCGCAGGGCCAGGAAGTGCGCCGCCTTTACATCGAAGATGGCTGCGATATCGGCCGCGAACTGTATCTCGGCATGCTGACCGACCGCGCGACGTCGGGCATTACCATCATGGCTTCGACCGAAGGCGGGATGGACATCGAGGAAGTCGCCGAAAAACATCCCGAAAAAATCACCAAGGTACATGTCGACCCCGCGACCGGCTTCCAGCCGTTCCATGGCCGCCAGATTGCCTTCAGCCTCGGCCTTGAGGGCAAACAGGTTGGCAAATGCGTTGACCTGCTGTCCAAGCTTTATAACACCTTTGTCGAGCTGGACGCGTCCATCGTCGAAATTAACCCGCTGGTCGTGACCAAGGGCGGCGATGTCCTGCCGCTCGATGCGAAAATGAACTTCGACGACAACGCGATGTTCCGCCAGAAAGAAGTCGAAGAGCTGCGCGACGTGACCGAAGAAGATCCGGCTGAAAAACGCGCCAAAGACCACGAACTGAACTACGTCAAGCTCGAAGGCAACATCGGTTGCATGGTTAACGGCGCAGGCCTTGCCATGGCGACGATGGACATCATCAAGCTTTATGGCGGCCAGCCCGCAAACTTCCTTGACGTGGGCGGCGGCGCGACCAAAGAGCGCGTGGCCGAGGCCTTCCGCATCATCCTGTCCGACCCGAACGTCGAGGGTATCCTCGTCAACATCTTCGGCGGCATCATGCGCTGCGACGTCATCGCCGAGGGCGTGATTACCGCCGCGCGCGAACTGGGGCTGACCATGCCGCTGGTTGTGCGTCTCGAAGGTACCAACGTCGACAAGGGCAAGAAGCTTTTGAAAGAATCTGGCCTTAACATCATCGCTGCCGACAATCTTGCCGATGCCGCGCAGAAAGTCGTCAACACTGTGAAAGCGGAGGCTGCATAATCATGGCCGTACTTATTAACAAAGACACCAAAGTCATCTGCCAGGGCTTCACCGGCGCGCAGGGCACGTTCCACTCCGAACAGGCCATCGCCTACGGCACCAAAATGGTCGGCGGCGTGACGCCCGGCAAAGGCGGCAGCAAACACCTCGACCTGCCGGTATTCAATACCGTTCAGGACGCTGTGAACGATACGGGCGCGAATGCCTCCGTTATCTACGTTCCGCCGCCGTTCGCAGCCGATGCCATCCTCGAGGCGATTGACGCCGAGCTGGATTTGGTCATCTGCATCACCGAAGGCATTCCGGTTCTGGACATGGTGAAGGTGAAGCGCAAGCTGCTCGGCTCCAAAACCCGTCTCATCGGCCCCAACTGCCCCGGCGTGATTACGCCCGGCGAATGCAAAATCGGCATCATGCCCGGCCACATCCACAAACGCGGCAAAGTGGGCATCGTGTCCCGCTCCGGCACGCTGACCTACGAAGCGGTTGCGCAAACCACGGCAAATGGTTTGGGGCAGACGACCTGCATCGGTATCGGCGGCGACCCTGTGAACGGCACCAACTTCATTGATGCGCTTCAGCTGTTCCTCAATGACGAAGAAACCGAAGCCATCCTGATGATTGGCGAAATCGGCGGCAGCGGCGAAGAAGACGCAGCCGAGTTCATTAAAAACAGCAAAAAGAAAAAACCCATCGCCGGCTTCATCGCCGGTGTGACGGCGCCTCCGGGCCGCCGTATGGGCCATGCTGGCGCGATTATCGCCGGCGGCAAAGGCGCTGCGAAAGACAAAATCGCGGCCATGAAAGCGGCTGGTTTTGTCGTATCCGACAGCCCGGCCGGCCTTGGCGATGCGGTGATGAAGGCCATCAAGGCCGCATAAGGGGCTTTCGGGGCGGCTTTATGCCGCCCCGCGCTTCTTCGCCCGTTTAATAGACACAAACTTTAATACAAGACCGATACCCGAAAGACCGACATCATGTCACAGCGCAGCGCACTCAGCTTCCTCTCCGCCGTCGATGGCGATTACATCGCCGGGCTCTACGAAAAATTCCTGCAAAATCCTGCGGCGGTGGATGCCAGCTGGGCGGATTTGTTCAAGGATTTGGGCGCGGAAGGCAAAGAGCTGATTGCCGAGCTGAAAGGCGCGAGCTGGACGCCGTCGCCGGAAAAACTCTCCGCCGTTCTTTCGACTGCCGCCAATAACGAAGAGGCAGCGAAGCCCGCCGCCAAAAAAGGCGACAAAGCCGCCGCTGCGCCCGCTGCTGGCGCGGCTGTCGATGCACGCGCCGTGCAGGATGCAATCCGCGCGCAAATGCTCATCCGCGGCTACCGCGTGCGCGGGCATTTTCTTGCCAATCTTGACCCGCTCGGCCTGTCGCAAAAGCACCGCCATGCGGATTTGGATGTGCATACTTATGGCTTTACCGAAGCCGACCTCAGCCGCGAGATTTTTGTCGATGGCGCTTTCGGCGCGCAAAAACTCACGCTCGCGCAGATTATCGAGAAAGTGGAAGGCTCCTACTGCCAGTCCATCGGTCTTGAATACATGCACATTCAGGACCTCGGCCAGCGTTTGTGGCTGCAGGAGCGGTTCGAACAGCCGCATGCCGGCATGAATTTCTCCGCGCCCGAGAAAAAACATTTCCTGCAGCGCCTGACGGCAGCGGAAGGGTTCGAGAAGTTCCTCGACATGAAATATACCGGCACCAAACGCTTCGGCGTTGAGGGTGGCGAAGCGACCATCCCCGCGCTTGAAGAAGTCATCGCAACCGGCGCACGCATGGGCGTGCGCGAAGTTGTGGTCGGCATGGCGCACCGCGGCCGCCTGAACGTCCTCACCAACGTGATGGGCAAGACGTTTACGGCGATGTTCTCCGAATTCCAGGGTACCCCCGCGAAGCCTGACGATGTGCAGGGTTCGGGCGACGTGAAATATCACCTCGGTACCTCGTCAGACCGCGATTTCGGCGGGCAAATTGTCCACCTGTCGCTGACGCCGAACCCGTCGCACCTTGAATTCGTGGATCCTGTCGCCGTCGGTAAAGTCCGCGCGAAACAGGACATGAGCCGCGACGAAGAACGCCTGTCGGTCATGACGCTGCTTATCCATGGCGATGCTGCGCTCTCCGGTCAGGGCATCGTGCCGGAAACGCTGATGATGTCGGATTTGCCGGGCTACCGCGTCGGCGGCACCGTGCATGTCGTTATCAACAACCAGATTGGTTTTACCACCGCGCCGCTTTATTCCCGCTCCGGCAACTACTGCACGGATGTGGCGAAGATGGTGCAATCACCGATTTTCCACGTCAACGGCGACGATGTCGAAGCCGTCATGCACGCGGCGCGCATTGCCGTCGAATTCCGCCAGACGTTTAAAAAGGACGTGTTCCTCGATATCGTTTGCTATCGCCGTCACGGCCATAACGAGTCGGACGAGCCTGCCTTCACCCAGCCGCAGATGTATAAAATCATCAAAGGCAAAAAAACCACCCGCACGCTTTATGCGGAGCAGCTGAATGCCGAAGGCGTTCTCAGTGCCGAAGAAACCGACCAGATGTACGCCGACTGGAACGCGTATCTGGAGAAGGAATTCGTTGCCGCAACCAGCTATAAACCCAACCGCGCGGATATGCTCGAAGGACACTGGACGGGGCTTAAACAGGCGCACGGCGATGAACGCCGCGGCGAAACCGCCATCAGCGAAGAGATTCTGCAGAAAATCGGCAAGGCGATTACGTCGGTGCCGGACGGGTTCGAGCTCAACAGCAAAATCGCCCGCCAGCTGGATGCGAAAAAGAAAATGTTCGAAACCGGCGAAGGTTTCGATTGGGCGACGGCGGAAGCCTTGGCCTTCGGCGCGCTCGCGCTTGACGGCCATCCGGTGCGCCTGTCCGGTCAGGATTGCGGTCGCGGCACGTTTTCGCAACGCCATGCTGCGCTGACCGACCAGACAAACGAACAGCGCTACGTCCCCCTCAACAACATCGACCCCGCGCAAGCAACGTTCGAAGTGCACGACAGTCCGCTGAGCGAAGCGGCGGTTCTGGGCTTTGAATACGGCTATTCCACCGCAAACCCGAAATCGCTGGTGCTGTGGGAAGGTCAATTTGGCGACTTCGTCAACGGTGCGCAGGTTATTATCGACCAGTTCATCGCGTCCGCCGAAACCAAATGGCTGCGCATGTCCGGTCTGGTCATGCTGCTGCCTCACGGTTTTGAAGGGCAGGGGCCGGAGCACTCTTCCGGCCGTCTGGAGCGTTTCCTCCAGCTTTGCGCGGAAGATAACTGGCAGGTACTGAACTGCTCCACCCCCGCCAACTATTTCCATGCGCTCCGCCGTCAGATGCGCCGCGACTTCCGCAAGCCGCTGGTGGTCATGACGCCGAAATCTCTGCTGCGTCACAAACTTTGCGTGTCGCCGGCCAGCATGTTCACGGGCAAGCAGACGTTCCACCGCGTCCTGCACGAAGACAGCCCGCTGCCGGCCAAGGGCATCAAGCGCGTGGTTATTTGCAGCGGCAAGGTTTACTACGACATTCTGGAGATGCGCGAAAAAGCGGGCATCAACAATGTTGCTATCCTGCGTCTCGAACAGTTCTATCCTTTCCCGGAAAAGCCGCTGGCGGAAGAATTGGCAAAATATCCGAACGCCGACGTTGTCTGGTGCCAGGAAGAGCCGGAAAACCAGGGTGGCTGGAACTTCGTTGACCGCCGCATTGAGAAAGCGCTTGCCAGCATCAAGCACAAGGCGGGTCGCCCCATCTATGCCGGACGCCCTGCGGCTGCCGCGCCTGCGACGGGCTCTCTTAAAACCCACAACAAAGAACAGGAAGCGCTCGTCATGGCCGCGCTGACGGTTTGATATAAATTTACGTCAAGAAAAGAAGGTAAACATCATGGCCACTGAAATCATCGTTCCCGCTCTCGGCGAATCCGTCAAGGAAGCGACCGTCGCGAAATGGCTCAAGAACGTCGGCGACAGCATCGCCGTTGACGAGCCGCTGGTCGAGCTGGAAACCGACAAGGTGACACTGGAAGTGAACGCCAAATCCGCCGGCGTTTTGAAAGAAATTAAAGTCCAGACCGGCGGCAACGTCGAAGTGGGCGCAGTTCTCGGCTTCATCGCCGAAGGCGGCGCAGCAGCGCCCAAGGCGGAAAAAGCCAAAGCGCCCGCCAAGGCCGAAGCGCCCAAGGCGCAGCAGGCCGCTGCAAAGGCTTCGAACAACGACACCTTCCTTTCGCCCGCGCCGCGCAAAATCGCCGATGACAACGGGCTGGATGTTTCCGGTCTGCAGGGCAGCGGCAAAGACGGCCGCATCACCAAGGGTGACGTGCTCGAAGCGCTGAAAGCGCCTGCAGCTGCCCCCGCGGCCAAAGCGCCCGCCGCCCCGTCCGGCCCGCGCGCAAAAGCGGACCGCGAAGAGCGCGTGAAAATGACCCGCCTGCGCCAGCGCATTGCGGAGCGTCTGAAAGAAGCGCAAAACACCGCGGCGATGCTCACGACCTTCAACGAAGTCGATATGAGCCACATCATCGCGCTGCGTAACCAGTACAAAGACAGCTTTGAGAAAAAACACGGCATCAAGCTCGGCTTTATGTCCTTTTTCGTGAAGGCTGCCATTCAGGCCCTGAAAGACTTCCCCGCTGTGAACGCGGAAATTGACGGCACCGATATCGTTTACAAAAACTACTACGACATCGGCGTTGCGGTTTCGACCCCGACGGGACTTGTCGTGCCGGTGGTACGCGATGCAGATGCCAAAGGCTTCGCGTCGATTGAAAAAGAAATCGGCGACCTCGGCCTGCGCGCACGCGACGGCAAACTGGGGCTGGACGAGCTGTCGGGCGGTACGTTCACCATTACCAACGGCGGCGTTTTCGGCTCTCTGCTCTCGACGCCCATTATCAACCCGCCGCAGTCGGCCATCCTCGGCATGCACGCAACCAAAGAGCGCGCTGTTGTTGTGAACGGTCAGGTTGTCGCGCGTCCGATGATGTACATCGCGCTCAGCTACGACCATCGCATCATTGACGGCAAGGAAGCGGTGACCTTCCTGGTGCGCGTCAAGGAAGGCATCGAAGACCCGCGCCGCCTGCTGCTGGACGTCTGATCCGGTCGTTAAGCTTCGGGTTTTAGATTAGCGAAAACCCCCGCCGGAACTCCGGCGGGGGTTTTTGTTTGCATCAGCCCATTTGTGCGCCATAACGCCAAACGGAATATTCCCCGCCGCAGTCTGGAGGAGCGCCGCATGTCCGAAGGGAGGCTGACGAAATTTCGCGTGGCGGGGTTTCGTTCGATCCGCGATGCGACCGTGGAATTGACGCCCGCGACGATTTTGATCGGGCCTAACGGTGTCGGGAAATCGAACTTGCTGTGGGCGCTAGAAATGGTGCGCATGCTGGCGTTTGAATCTCTGCAGAGATTCGTTTCGGAACGCGGCGGCGCCGCCTATCTACTGCATTACGGTCCGCGCAACACCATAGCGCTGGAGTTGGAGCTCGAGTTTAACGGTCAAGGCGGCGATAACGCCTATGAAGCGACGCTCGCGTATACGGAAGACAACAACCTGTTTTTTTTGAAGGAACGCGCAGGCTATCGGCCCTTGGGCGCCGCGGAATGGACTTGGTGCGATCTTGGTGCTGGACACAGGGAATCTCGGTTAAAGGAAAAATCCGCGGACGATGCGACCGCCAGAACTGTTCGCTGGCGCTTGCGAAGAATCAATTTTTACCATTTCCACGATACATCGCGCCGTTCCGCTCTGAGAACGCCTTCATACGCCGATACTTCCGCTGATTATCTTCGTTCTGACGGAAGCAATCTGCCGATATATCTTATGGCGCTGATGAATGCGCAAGATAAGGGTGGGCAGGCGGCTTGGCGGCGGATCGAAGGGGCGTTAAGACAGGTGGCGCCTTTCATTCGCGAACTTAAACCGGTCGAAGATAGAACCGGGGTCCGGCTGGAATGGATTGACGATCGGGGTGAGACGTTTGGCCCGGCGCATTTGTCGGACGGGACGTTGCGGGCGTTGGCGTTGATTTCGGCGCTGGCGCAACCACAAGACAGTCTGCCGTTGCTGTCGTCGATCGACGAACCCGAACTGGGGTTGCATCCGGCGGGGCTGGGCGTGTTGTGCGGCTTGATATCA
>DQGU01000032.1:675-1274 GCA_003524565.1 Rhodospirillaceae bacterium | reverse complement strand
TTGAACCGGAACAGGTGATCGTCGTCGAACGCCGTGAAGCGGCGTCGCATTTCCAGCGGCTTGATCCGGCGGCGTTGGCCGGATGGTTGGAGGACTACAGCCTGTCAGAGCTGTATGACAAAAACGTTCTCGGGGGGCGACCCTAATGCTGCTCTTCATTGTTGTTGAAGGACAAACCGAAGAGAAGTTCGTAAAGCAGATGCTGGCGCCCCATCTATATCGAATGACGCAGCCGGGTTGTCTCGATATTCGGACTATGATCGTCACGACCAGTCGGGACGCCTTGGGACTAAAACGTCGGGGTGGGGGAAACTGGGGGAAATGGCTGAGCGACCTAAAACGTTTGATTGATAAACCGCAGGGGCGTTTCACCACCATGTTCGATCTCTACGGCTTGCCGCGCGACTTTCCCCGAGTGGCGGAAAGCTTCGGCGACTCAGACACCGTCCGTCGTGTGGAGATGTTGGAACAAGCCATGGCCGATGCGGTCGGTGATAGGCGTTTCATCCCCTATATTCAGCGGCACGAATTCGAGGCGTTGGTTCTCGCCGCCCTTGATCCGTTGGAGTTGTTGCTGGAAGGCGACGACCTCGCCGGTT
>DQGU01000032.1:0-451 GCA_003524565.1 Rhodospirillaceae bacterium | reverse complement strand
GGAAGGCGACGACCTCGCCGGTTTGCGGCGCTTACAAGAAGATATTGCAGGCGCCGCCCCGGAAGACGTCAACGACGGGCCGGAAACGGCTCCGTCAAAGCGATTGGAACGCTTCATTCCGAGCTATCAAAAAACTCTGTACGGACCTTTGGCGCTGGAAGGCGCCGGAATGGCTGTTCTTCGCGCCGCCTGTCCGCGTTTCGACACATGGATAAAGACGTTGGAGAAGGTTGTCGCCGACGCGAACTCCGCCGCGTCGGCGCTTCAACCGGAGCCTTAAAACTTACCCCTCCGCCCGCACCAGCGCGTGGCGCTTCTTGCCGGCGGTGAGCTTGGCGGCGCCGTCGTTGGTCAGGTCGGCGGCGGTCACCGTAGCACCCTCGTCCGTCACTTTGGCGTCGTTCAACTGAATGCCGCCGCCCTTAATCAGCCGGCCCGCCCCGCCCCTCGC
>DQGU01000120.1:6318-8335 GCA_003524565.1 Rhodospirillaceae bacterium | reverse complement strand
CTCTGCCGCGCTTAAACCCGCATAAGCATGGCCTGCGGGCACAGCCAAATAAAACGGCTCGGTAAACAGCTTGCGGGTTTTCAGCCCCTCGCCACGCACAGGCAGGCTGACGATGGCAACGTCGATTTTACCCTCTTGCAACAGCGTCATCAGACGGTCTGTTTTTTCTTCGTGGATTTGCCAGTTGATGCCGCGCGCGCGCGCTTTTTTGCCGACATGCGCAAAAAACTCAGGCAGGTAATAGGGCGCAATCGTCGGAATAACGCCGAGGTTGATAATTTTTGCCTGTTTTCCCTCGCGGTGCAATTTGGCGTATTTACGGATTTCGCCGACATTGTCCAGAATCGTGCGTGCATGGGCGAGGATATATTCCGCCTCCGGCGTCGGGCTCACTTCGCGCGTGGGGCGCTCGAACAGGCGCAGCCCCAGATGCTCCTCCAGTTTTCGTATTTGGGTGCTGAGCGCGGGCTGGCTGACGTGGCAAGCCTCCGCCGCCAGACCAAAATGCCGTTTTTCGGCCACCGCCAGAAGATATTCAAGGTCGCGCAGGTTCATTTTTATGTCTCATAACCAAATTTTATAAGTTTGATAGGATATTTATATTTTTATTTATAGCTGCCGCCTATTACCCTTTCAATACCTATTCACCGTTTTTTAATCAAACCGCTTTACAAACGGGGCTGTTCAACGCCGCCAGAGTTTTTTTTAACCGCGCAGGCTACAAAGCCGCCCACCCCTGAAACCTACAAAACCGGAGACAAATATGAGCAAGACCAATACCGCCGCCAAATGCCCTTTCATGCATGGCGCCGTCACCGTCGCGGGCAAGTCGAACACCGACTGGTGGCCGAACGCGCTGAACCTTGACATTCTGCATCAGCACGACAGCAAGACAAATCCGATGGGCGCCGGTTTTAACTACCGCGAAGAAGTCAAAAAACTCGACGTCGCCGCGCTCAAGAAAGACCTGCACGCGCTCATGACCAACAGTCAGGAATGGTGGCCGGCGGATTGGGGGCACTACGGCGGGCTGATGATACGCATGGCATGGCATGCCGCGGGCTCCTACCGCACGGCAGATGGCCGTGGCGGCGGCGGTACCGGCAACCAGCGTTTCGCGCCGCTGAACTCGTGGCCGGATAACGCCAACCTCGACAAGGCGCGCCGCCTGCTGTGGCCCATCAAACAAAAATACGGCAACCGCCTCAGCTGGGCCGACCTGATGATTTTGGCCGGCAACATGGCTTATGAATCCATGGGGCTTAAAGTTTTCGGTTTTGGCTTCGGCCGCGCCGACATCTGGCATCCTGAAAAAGATGTTTACTGGGGTTCGGAAAAAGAATGGCTGGCCCCCAGCGACCACCGCTACGAAAGCGTCGATAACCCCGCCACGATGGAAAATCCGCTCGCGGCCGTGCAGATGGGGCTTATCTACGTCAACCCCGAAGGCGTCAACGGCAAACCAGACCCGCTGAAAACCGCGGCGCAAATCCGTGAAACTTTCGCCCGCATGGCCATGAACGACGAAGAAACCGTCGCGCTGACCGCCGGCGGCCACACGGTCGGGAAAACCCACGGCAATGGTGATGCAGGTCTCCTCGGCGCGTCGCCCGAAGGTGCGGACATCACCGAACAGGGGCTTGGCTGGAACAACCACACCAAGCGCGGCATCGGCCGTGACACCGTCACCAGCGGTATCGAAGGCGCATGGACGACCCACCCGACCAAATGGGACAACGGCTATTTCGACATGCTGCTGAACCACGAGTGGGAGCTGAAAAAGAGCCCCGCCGGCGCCTGGCAGTGGGAGCCTGTGAACATCAAGGAAGAAGACAGACCCGTCGATGTGGAAGACCCGTCCATCCGCCACAACCCCATCATGACCGATGCGGATATGGCCATGAAAATGGACCCCGCATACCGCGCGATTACCGAGCGTTTCCACAAAGACCACGCTTATTTCTCGGAAGTCTTCGCCCGCGCGTGGTTCAAGCTGACCCACCGCGACATGGGGCCG
>DQGU01000120.1:0-6112 GCA_003524565.1 Rhodospirillaceae bacterium | reverse complement strand
CTGACCCACCGCGACATGGGCCCGAAAGCACGTTACATCGGCCCCGATGTGCCCAAAGAAGACCTTATCTGGCAAGATCCCGTCCCCGCAGGCAATAAAAACTATGACGTTGCCGCCGTACGCGCCCTCATCGCCAAAAGCGGCCTGAGCGCCAGCGAGATGGTTGCGACCGCCTGGGACAGTGCGCGTACTTTCCGCGGCTCCGACATGCGCGGCGGTGCCAACGGTGCGCGTATCCGTCTTGCTCCGCAAAAAGACTGGGAAGGCAACGAGCCCGCACGCCTTGCCAAGGCTCTCGCCGCTTATGACGCCATCGCCAAACAAACCGGCGCCAGCGTTGCGGATGTCATCGTTCTTGCCGGCAATTACGGCGTTGAACAGGCCGCGAAAGCCGCAGGTTACGACATCAGCGTGCCCTTTGCCCCCGGCCGCGGCGATGCCACGGATGCGCAGACCGACGCGGAATCTTTCGCCGTGCTGGAGCCCCTGCACGACGGTTTCCGCAACTGGCAGAAAAAAGACTATGCCGTCAGCCCGGAGGAAATGCTGCTCGACCGCGCACAACTGATGGGTCTTTCCGCACATGAAATGACCGTTCTTGTCGGTGGCCTGCGTGTTATCGGCACCAACCATGGCGGCACGAAACACGGCGTTTTCACAGACCGCGCAGGCGCACTCAGCACCGATTTCTTCACGGCGCTGACCGACATGAACTATACATGGAAACCCGCAGGCAATAACCTCTATGAAATCCGCGATCGCAAATCCGGCGCGGTGAAGTGGACGGCGACGCGCGCGGATCTTGTTTTCGGCTCCAACTCCATCCTGCGTGCCTATGTCGAAGTTTACGCGCAGGACGACAACAAGGAAAAATTCGTTCAGGACTTCGTCTCTGCATGGGTCAAAGTCATGAACGCAGACCGTTTCGACCTGACGGCCTGAATATCCTGACGCACACAGTAAAAAACGCGCCCCTTACAGGGCGCGTTTTTTATTGGCTGAAAATGCCGGAAGTTATTTAACGACCAGAACATCCGTCTTGGCATTGTGTATCATGTCGCGCGCGACACTGCCGACGATACCCGTCAACAGCTCCGATTTTCCATGCGTGCCCACAACCACCAAATCGGCGCGGGTTTTGCGCACTTCATCATGCAGCGCGGCCGAAGAATGCGCGTTGTGCATGACTATATCCATGCGCGCGAAAGCCTTGGCTTTTTTATCTTTCAGTTTACGGCCAAGCGCGCCGAGGATTTTTTCCATCCCCTCCTTGCGCTGGTCGAGCGTAAAGTCTTCAAGGTCTCGGTCTTTGACAAGACCGCTAAAGGGCAGCGAATAGGCATGAACCACATGCACCTTTGCCTTGGGAAACAGCGTCAGCGCCATGTAAAGCGCCTTCAGCGCATGGCTGGAAAAATCCATACCGACGACAATCGTTTTATATTCTTCCTTTGTGGCGTTTTTGACAATCAGCACGGGTTTTTCGCTGAAACGCAAAAGCTTTTCCGCTGTCGATTTGATAAAAAGGTCACGCAGGCTGTCTTTTTTATGCGCGCCCGTCACAATCAGGTCGGATTTAAGCTTTTTCGCCTGCTCCAAAATCGTTTGCGCGGGCGTACCTGCGGCCACGACAACGCCACTGCCGTTTTTGGATGTTTTTTTGGCGCCGGCCTTCTTGTCCTCTACCTTCTTGCTCGTCGCGGTTTTACGCGTGCGGCCGGCCTGCGCTTGCAAGGTTTTTTCGGCATTGTCGAGAAGCTCGTCTTGCGTCTTCGCCGGCAAGTCGCTGTCGAGCACATGCAAAACATGCAAGCCCGATTTGAACTGCTGCGACAGCTGCGCCGCGCGGTCAAACGCGCGGTCGGAACGGCTGGAAAGGTCGCTGGCCATAAGGATGTTACGCATGAATGCCCCCTCTTGAGACCCCTGCGCGCATTTGCCGCTGCTGCAGGGTTTTAAATGAATACACAGGGGGGATTATAGCCCAAGCGGCGCGCACTGCAACCACCGTTTCGCAGCGGCTATGTGCCGTTAATATATCCCGCTATACATCCGGCAGCGGCGGCAGCCGACTCCGGCGTCACATCCGCGCCGAAAGACAGACGAATGCTCTGCGCCGCACGCACCGCATCCTGCCCCATAGCGGCAAGCACCGCGGATGTTTTACCCGCCGCGCTGCGGCAGGCTCCGGCGGTTGAAAAAGAAACCTGCCCCGTCAGCGCCATCATCATATCCGCCGCATCAATACCGCGCAGATGAATGCTGAGAATATGCGGCAGCTGCATGCCCATCTCCGCCTCATTCACCTCGAAATCTACGCCGCTGCGCGCCAGCACATCCAGAAACGAAGCGCGGCAGGCGCGCGCATTATCGCTGCGGCTTTGCATTTTCTCCGCCGCAAGACGGCATGCCGCACCAAACCCCGCCGCCAGCGCCAGCGGCACAGTGCCGCCACGCAAAGCTTGCCCCCCGCCGCTGCCCCATAGCGGCATGATTTTAAGCGGCGGCGATGGCCGCACATAAAGTGCGCCGATACCTTGCGGGCCATAAATTTTATGAGCACAAAGGCTCATCATATCCACGCCCCAGGCCGCAGCCTTCAGCGGCATTTTTCCGGCGGCCTGCACGGCATCGGTATGAAAAAGCGCCCCAGATGCCTGCGCCGCCGTGCACAGCGCGGGAATATCCTGAAGCCCCCCCGTTTCATGTCCGGCGGCAATGACTGACACCAGAAAAACCTGCGGCGACAACAAGGATTGCAGCGCAGCGGGCGTGACGATGCCTTGCGCATCCACAGGAATTGTTTTTACATCAAACCCCATCATCGCCAGCTGCGGTGCAAGTCCAGAAATACTGTCATGTTCAATCGCACTGACAAGAATTTCGCGCCGCCTGCCCCCGCGCGCCGCAGCAGCAGCGCCGAGAATAGCCAGCGCGTTTGCTTCCGACGCGCCGGATGTCAGCGTTATTCCCTCCGCCGCTGCGCCTATCAATGCCGCAATGTCTTCTTTGGCTGCACGCACAACAACCGCGGCGCGACGGCCTTCGGCCCCCTGCGCGGCGGGATTGCCGAAGCTTTCATGCCAGCAGGGCGCCATCGCGGCCACGACTTCGGGCGCACAAGGCGTTGTCGATGCCGCATCCAGATATATAGGCATCGCCGTCATTCTTGCGGCGCGCCTGTGCGAGTCAAGCCACAGGACAAAAGCTGCGCCGCCACGGCAATCGCGATTTCACGCGGATGCTTGCCCGTCACGCCGCCCACGCCGATGGGGCAAACCAGACGCGCAAGCCCCTCCGGCGTTATACCGTCCACTGTCAGGCGTTTTTCAAACCGCGCCCGTTTGGTCGCGGAACCGATAAGTCCGAGATAGGCAAAGCGCCCCCGCTGCAAAACCGCGCGCACAATATCGTAATCCAAATCATGGCTATGCGTCATGACCAGCACATAGGCGTTATCGTCGATGTTTTCAGCTTCCGCCAGTGGCGCGCTGGTCAGTTTCTGTTTGCAATGCGCGGGCAGAGCGGCGGGGAATTCCCCTTCGCGGCTATCGACCCAGACGATATCAAGCGGCAGCGCGGATAAAACCGAAACGACTTCACGCCCGACATGCCCTGCGCCGAACAGGTAAAGTTTTTTGCCCGTCGGAATAAAACTTTCCAAAAGTACGCTGACCGCACCGCCGCAGCATTGCGCCAATTTGGGGCCGAGGGGATAATCTTTTACCGCCGCAGTGGATATTGCGGCCTCAAGCAGTTTTCGCGCTTCGGCCACGGCTTCGAATTCAAGATTGCCGCCGCCGATGGTGCCGAACTGCGCATCCGCAGTAACGACCATCTTTGTGCCCGCTTCGCGCGGGGTGGAGCCTTTGGCCTCCATCACCGTTATCAATACACACGGCACGCGCCGCGCCGAAAGGTCGGCCAAGGTCGAAAGCCAGCTGAAATCCTGCAGCATCAAAATACCCCTCCCTTATCTTCAAGGGCGCGCAAGACGGCTTCGGGCGTGGCTGGCGCGGAAAGCTTGGGCATAGAAACGCCCGCCCGCGCCACAGCATCGCGCAGCGCCAGAAAAACGGAAATGCCGAGCATCAGCGGCGGCTCCCCCACCGCTTTGGATTTATAAACCGTGTCCTCGGGATTTTCGGCGCCATAAAGCGCGACACGGAAATCATCCGGCATATCGCGCGCGGTTGGAATTTTATAGGTGCTGGGCGCATGGGTTTTCAAAACACCCTTGGCATCCCACCAAAGCTCTTCCGACGTCAGCCAGCCTGCGCCCTGCACGAAGCCGCCTTCTATCTGCCCGCGGTCGATGGCGGGGTTGATGGAACGTCCGACGTCGTGCAGAATATCCGTGCGCAGAATTTTATATTCGCCGGTCAAAGTATCGACCACAACCTCGCTCACCGCCGCGCCGTAGGCGAAATAGAAAAACGGCCGCCCCTTTGCCGCCGCGCGGTCCCAGAAGATTTTAGGCGTTTTATAAAACCCTGTGGCCGAGAGCGAAATGCGGTTCATATAGGCCAGATTAACCAGCTCCTTGAACGGCCATGTTTTGCTGCCTGCCGTGACCGTGCCGCCATCAAATACCACATCCTGCGGCGCGCATGTGCCTGCCTGCTGCGCGGCGAATTCGCTGAGACGTCCGCGGATGGTATGCGCGGCGGCTTCTGCCGCCTTACCGTTCAAATCGGTGCCGCTGGATGCGGCTGTCGCCGACGTATTGGGCACCTTGGACGTATTGGTCGCCGTGATACGCACACGCTCCAGCGGCAGACCAAAAACATCGGCCACGATTTGGCAGACTTTGGTGTGCAGCCCCTGCCCCATTTCGGTGCCGCCGTGGTTAAGCTGCACGCTGCCATCTTTATACACATGCACAAGCGCCCCCGCCTGATTAAGCATGGTGAGTGTAAAGCTAATCCCGAATTTGACGGGCGTCATGGCCATGCCGCGCTTCAGCACCGGATTTTCCGCATTGAACGCGTCGATTTGTGCAAGGCGCGCATGGTAATCGGCGCTTGCCTCCAGCTTGTCGAAAATATCGGCAATGATGCAGTCTTCGACATCCATGCCGTAATGGGTGACGGCGCGGGTTTTGCGCGCGCCTTGCGGGTCATAGAAATTTACGCGGCGCACGGTGTCGGCCGGCACATTCAAATGCCGCGCAATATCGTCAATCACATATTCAATCGCCAGCATGCCCTGCGGCCCGCCGAAACCGCGAAAGGCTGTGTTTGACACTTTGTTTGTAAAACAGCGGTAACTGGTAACTGTCGCATGCGACAGGAAATAGCAGTTATCGGCATGAAACATCGCGCGGTCGGCAATGGCGTTCGACAAATCCGGCGACATGCCGCAATCGGCCAGCTGCACCATGTCCATCGCCTGAATGCGCCCCTGCGCATCAAACCCCACATCGTATTTGACATGAAAGCCGTGACGCTTGCCCGTCATCACCATATCGTCATCGCGGTCAAGGCGTAGTTTGACGGCACGACCGGTGCGGCGCGCCAGCAGCGCGGCCACGCAGGCAATCAGCGACGCCTGACTTTCCTTGCCGCCAAAGCCGCCGCCCATGCGGCGCACCTCGACCGTGACGGCATGGTCAGGGATGGCCAGAACTTTTGCAATCAGATGCTGCACTTCGCTTGGATGCTGGGTAGATGACCAGCAGTGCATTTCGCCGTTTTCATGCGGGGTGGCAAGGGCGATTTGCCCTTCCAGATAAAAATGGTCCTGCCCGCCGATATCCAGCGCGCCAGAAACCCTGTGCAGTGCGGCGCCAAGCGCGGCGGCGCTGTCGCCCGTTTTCATCACATAGGTTTCGCCCACGAATTTTTGCTGGCGCAGCGATTCATGCACATCAAGGATGGCCGGCAAAACCTGATATTCAACCTTTGCCAGCTGCGCCGCGCGCCTGGCGATATCGATACTTTCGGCTGCAACAGCTAAGACGGATTGACCGGCATAAAGGACTTCGTTTTCGGCAAAAACAGGGTCACCCGCAAAAACCGGTGCCACGTCATTCACGCCCGGCACATCGCGCGCCGTCATCACCGCATGCACGCCCGCGATGTGGCAAGCCGATGTATCTATCGAAATAATT
>DQGU01000001.1 GCA_003524565.1 Rhodospirillaceae bacterium | reverse complement strand
CTCCACGCCCAAAATTTCGATGACCATTTTATCGCCGACGCCGATGCCGAATGCGCGCGCAACGTTGGAGGCGATGGAAAGCGCAGGCGCGCCTTTATAGTCCTTTGGCCACCATTCACCTTCGGTGATGCGGCTATGCGGCGGCATGTCGGACAGATAGGTGAAACCGCGGTCGCTATGGGTGACCCATTCCTCGTTCGGGTCTTTCAGTGCGGCCTGCGCATCGACGCCGTTCACGCTGACCACACGGCCGCGCATGGACGGATTGATGATAAGATTTTTTGCGCCCTTTGCCTCCATAACGATTTTGGTGAAATCGTCCTTCTGGTCGGATTGAATATCCAGCAGGAAAAACGATGGCAAATCCGCTGCGAGGTCGTCGCCCAGCAGGCGTGAAAAGTTATGTTCCACCTGCGCAATCGCCACCAGAACCGTGAGCCCGAGGCCGAGGGAAAGAACAATACTGCTGGTCGCATTGCCGGGGCGCGTCAGGTTGGCAATGGCCATGCGCGCTTCGGGGTTTTTGCGCGGACGCAGGCGGCGCAAAATATGCTGGATAACAAAAGATGCCAGCTGGAATACGCCGAAGGTGACAAAGGCGCTGAACACGAAATAAACCGCAAAACGCGGTATGGGCGCGGTGTGAATAACCAGTGCGCCCAGCACGGCCGCCAGCACGCCAATCCAGATAAGCACCGGCGCGGCGGGGCGTTTATACGACGGGGCAATCAAATCGCGGAACAAATCCGTCGGGCGCGTGCGCACCGCGCGGCCGAGCGGCCACAGGCTGAAACAAAGCGTAATCAAAAACCCGAAAGCCGCCGATTGCGCCCATATCAGCGGATAAATACCCGTCTGGTCGCTCAGACTGAATTTTTGTGTCAGGATGGCGCCCGTGAAAACGGCCGATACGCTGCCGATAACAACGCCCAGCGCCACACCGATGAAGGACAGCAGCAATATTTGAAACAGGTAAGTGCGGAACACAAACCCTTGCGGCGCGCCAAGACATTTCAGCGTCGCAATTTCCGCCAGCCGGCTGTCGAGAAAGCTTTTGACCGCGTTTGAGATGCCAACCCCGCCGACCAAAAGCGTCGTGAGGCCAATCAACATCAAAAACAGCGTCAGGCGGTTGATGTAACGCTCGATGCTCGGCGATGCGTTCAAAAACGTGCGGATGCGGAACGTATCTTCGCCGAATTTTTGCAAGATTTTGGCTTTTGCCGATTCCAGCTGCGCTTCGCTGTCAAGATTCGGAATAGCGATACGCGTGCGGTATTCCAGCAGGTTGCCTGCACCTGTCAGGCCGGTGGACTGAAAAGCCTCCAGCGATGTCAAAAGTCTCGGGGCGAGGGCAAATCCGGTTGCATTCACGCTGTCCGGTTCGCGCCCGATAACGGCGCGGATAACGAACGGCACTTCACCGAGATGCACGGTATCGCCCACGGCGGCGCCCATGCGCGCCAGAATGTCTTTTTCAACCGCCGCGCCGTAAATGCCGTTTGCATCCTTGGCGAACAGTGCGGTCTGCGGCGTGTCTATCGCTGCACCCTTTATATCGGTGAAAGTAGCCGCGCCATAAAGCGGCCATGCAGCATCGACCGCTTTGATTTCAACGATGGCGGCCATGTCGGTTTTTTCGTGCCGTGCCATGGCGCGGGTTTCGGTGATGATACTGGTGCGCCCGCCCATATCGTTTTCAACGAACCGGATAACTTCATCAGCGGGTGGTACATGCGGGGTGCGGATGGCAAGGTCGCCGCCCAGAATGTAACGCCCGTCATGGCGCAGGCTGTCGCTCATCCCCCGCGACACCGACGCGACGGCGGAAATCATCGCAACGCCCAGCACAAGACAGGCGATGAAAATATAAAAACCGCGCACACCGCTGCGCATTTCGCGCCGCGCGTACACAAGGCTGAGCCAAAAACCGCGCACCCATGAACCGGACATCAGGCAGCCGCCCCTTCGCTTTGTTCGATATGGCCGTCACGGATGGCGATATTGATGTCGCAGCGCTTCGCCAGCTCGGCGTCGTGCGTGACCAGTACCAGTGTTGTGCCATGGCGGCGCGTCAGGTCGAACATCAAATCAATCACCATCTGCCCCGTGTCGTGGTCGAGGTTGCCTGTGGGCTCATCGGCCAGAATAAGCCGTGGCGCGGTGACGAAAGCGCGCGCGATGGCGACGCGCTGCTGCTCCCCGCCCGACAGCTGGCCCGGGTAATGGGTCAGGCGGTGGCCAAGGCCGACGGCCTCAAGCGCGGCCTGCGCCTTGGCGAAGGCATCGGGCGCGCCTGCGAATTCCAGCGGCACGGCGACATTCTCAAGCGCGGTCATGGAGGGTATCAGGTGGAAACTTTGGAAGATAATGCCTATATTATCCCTGCGGAATGCAGCCAGCGCGTCTTCGTCCAGACCCGTCAGTTCGCGCTCCGCAATGTGGATACGCCCTGCCGTCGGTTTTTCCAGTCCGCCCAGCACCATCAAAAGGCTGGTTTTGCCGCTACCCGAAGGCCCGACAATGCTGACGGTTTTGGCAGGGGGTAGCGCAAGGGTGATATCGCGCAGGATATGAACGTCGCCCGCACCGCTGGGCATATGTAAATCAACGCGTTCCAAGCGAAGCAGGGGCGCAGAAGCCGTGCCGGAGGTTGTTGTCATGTGGTACTCCCCTATATCCGCGTTTATGTCGGCGCTGTGCCAGCCTCAGGCTTTTTTCAAGTCTTCATTAGATAATTCAAGGGGCTATATAGTCAAGCTGGCGCTTTGCGGCTTTCTGGCTTTCGCAGGCTTTGCATCCGCCCCCGCAGCCGCGCAAAATACGCCGCCCGCGGGCAGCAAAACCATTCTGGCTTTTGGCGACAGTTTGACGGCGGGCTATGGCCTTAAAAACAAAAACGACGCCCTGCCCGGACAGTTGCAGGCGCTGTTGTCGGCGGAGGGGGTGCCCGTCACCGTTATCAATGCGGGCGTATCGGGCGACACAACGGCGGGCGGCCTGCGCCGCCTTGAATGGACGCTCAAGCGGTATAATCCGGACTATGTGATTTTGGCGCTGGGCGGCAACGACATGCTGCGCGCCATCAATCCGCAAAACAGCCAGCAGAATTTGCAGGCGATGCTGGAAATTCTCAAAACCCACAAAAAACCCGTGCTGCTGGCGGGCATGCGCGCCCCCGCTAGCATGGGGCCCGCCTTCGCCAAGGGGTATGACGTCATGTACAGCAGCCTCGCCCAGCAATACGGCGCGGTTTATTATCCCTTTTTGCTCGAAGGCGTCGCGGCCAACCCCGCGCTCAACCTTGCCGACGGTGTGCACCCGAACGTTCAAGGTGTTGCCATCATGGCGCGCGGCATATATCCCTATGTCATCAAGATGCTGATGAAAGAATAAAAACAAACAGAAACGGCGGATACCCAGATGAAATACAATACCCTCGGCACGACCGGTATCAAGGTCAGTGTGATTTGCCTTGGCACCATGACTTTTGGCGAACAAAATACCGAAGCCGAAGCCTTCGCGCAGATGGATACGGCCACCGCCGCGGGCGTGAATTTTTTTGACACGGCCGAGCTTTATGCCGTGCCGCCGCGCGCCGAAACCTATGGCGCGACCGAAGAGATTATCGGCAACTGGTTTCAAAAAACCGGCAAGCGCAAAGATATCGTGCTCGCCACCAAAGTCGTCGGTGCCGCCGGCCATTTGCCATA
>DQGU01000105.1 GCA_003524565.1 Rhodospirillaceae bacterium | reverse complement strand
ATTGCACATCCGCATGACAAACCACCCGCTGAAAGTCATGGACCAGTACAGCATGTCCGGCCATACCGCGCTTGAATTCGCACGCAGTCTTTCCGCGCAAAGCCCGCAGGAATTGGAACACAGCGCCCGCATGTCCAAAAAACGCGCGCAGGATACGCATTCCGCCACGCTGGCCATGGCCGCCGTGCTTGAAAAAATGCAGCCGGAGCGCGTGATATTCTCGGCAACCGGCCTGCGCGAGGGGCTGATTTACGACGCCCTGCCGGCAGGGGCGCAAAAGCAGGACGCGCTGACCGCCAGCTGCCGCAAGGTCGCGCTGAAAATCAGCCGTTTCAACGACGTCAAATCCTTCACCCTGATGTCGGAATGGATGGCGCCGCTGTTCGCCATGCAGCAGGACAGCTTTACCGAGCTTCTGGAATCCGCCTGCCTGCTCAGCGATACAGGATGGTTTGAACACGAAGATTATCAGGCCGTGCATGCGTTTGAACGCATTTTGCTGCTGCCGCTTTATGGCGTTGACCACACGGGGCGCGCGTTTCTGTCCCTCGCCAACTATGTGCGTTATGGCGGCACGGGCGAAGATGAAATCGTCGCCGCTGCCCGCAACATCCTGACGCGTGGCAGCGTGACGCTGGCGATTATCGCGGGGCTGGGCATGCGCGTGGCCTATCTGCTGACAGGCGGTGCACTGAACCTGCTGAAAGACACCACGCTGGCCGTCACCGAAGACCAGATTATCCTGCGCCTGAGCGGCAACGCCGCGGGGCTCAATTCACCCCTGATTGACGAGGCGATGAAAGACCTTGCCGAAATGCTCGGCCGCGCCTGCCGCGTGGTTTCGGATTAATTCTGCATGGCCAAAAAGCCGGAAACATGGCGGATAAAACTAGGCGAAGCTGTAAGGCGCGCCGTTTTCCCCGCCCTTGCCGCACGCGGCTTTGCATCGCCTAAAGATACAGAGAAAAACTTTCACAGCTTTCAGCGGGCGCGCGCAGACGGCGGATATGACCTGCTCGAAATTCAATTCGACAAAAACGCGCGGCCTTTCTTTTTTATCAATCTGGGCATCGCGCCCGCGCAAGGGATAACCCTGCCTGCACAGGGGCACATAGCGGCCGCCGATGTCCGCATTTACCATCTGGCCTTGCAGGCGCGTTTCAAAAAAACCTTCGGCTTATCATGGCTTGCGCGGTGGCTGCGGCCCAAAACCGCCTGCGACGACGTCGCGCAGAAAGCCGTCCAAGCCCTGAGCGATGCCGAGAAATGGTTCGCCCATCCGGACACCTGCCCGGCGAGCATCCGCGCGCATGATTATTCAGATGTCATTGAAAAAATGAAGCAGCGGACGGAATAACGCCGTCTGCTGGATTTTTAGCGCGTTATAGTGCCTTCGGCACGGACTTGAAATCAGGGTGCAGGCGGCGGAGCGTTTTTGCGCGCGCGCGGCTTCAGCGTCAGGCCTTCGGTGCGGTCTTGCAGCTGGCGCTGTTCTTCTTCGGCGACCAGATGCGCGAAATCGTCATCGTTCATCGCGCCCGCACGGCGGTCATGCGGCGGCAGTTTTTGCCATGCCGCCCGCAAATCGTCAAAACGCCCACCCCAACGTGCGGTATCAAAAACCTTTTTCAGCTGCCCGCGCGCAGAAGCCAGCTGCGCAAGGCTGCGGCCTTCGCGGTCTTTAAGGCCGTAAACATCCTGCACGGTCAGCCCGCCGCCGTATTTTTCCAGCAGGTCGAGGGCACGCTCGAACTCGTTCAGCTTGAGCGCCCGCAGCAGGCCGGCTTCGCGCGTGGCGTTGCCGTCCTTTTCGCTCCACACTTCGCGCAGCATATCCGGCGCATCGCGCCCCATCATGTCCAGCGTCTGGCGGAAATATTCGCGCCGCTCCGCCATCACCATGGCGAGGTATTCAACCACATGCTCATGTTTGTCCGCGCGCGCCAGCGATACCGCGCTGCCGTGCATGGCGAAAACATCCGCCCCTGCGGCGGTCAAAGCCTGCACCACCGGCAAATTGCCCGCGAATGCCGCCTTGCGCAGCGCCTGGTCATCATCTGCATGCACATCGGCACCGTAGGAAACCAGCAGGTTCACCAAATCAAGATTGCCGCGGTTGGCGGCTTCGATAATCGCTTCGCCCTCGCCCGCGTTGGCATCCGCCCCCGCACCCAGCAAAAGGGCGGCAGCGTCTTTGTGCCCGCCCTTGACAGCCGTGCGCAGCGCGGCGTTATCAATCGCCGTCACATCCGCCCCCGCATGCAAAAGAACGGACACCATTTCGGTCTGCCCCATGCCCGCGGCAAGGCGCAGGCCTTTGCTATGCGACGCCGACGGGTCGGCGCCGTCTTTCAGCGCGGCTTTGAGTTTATCAAGGCCGCCCTCGGATACCGCGAGCATGATGCGGTCATCAAGCTGGATTTTCAGCCGCGCCGACCATTCTTCTTCAGGGGAATTGAATGCCATCTGCGTATCCCTTTCCTCAGGCCGCGGTATCGATATCGACGACGACGGGCACATGGTCGCTGGGCTGCGTCCAGCCACGCACTTCGCGCAGCACTTGCTGTTTTTTAAGCATCCCGCCAAGCGGCTTGGTTACCCAGACATGGTCAAGACGGCGGCCTTTGTCGGTGGCGTCCCAGTCGGCGGCGCGGTAGCTCCACCATGAATAAAGCTTTTTATCTTCGGGCACGAAACGGCGCACGGCATCCGTCCAGCCGAGGCCGCCGAAAAATTTGCCGAATTTTTCACGCTCGATGGGTGTATGCGACACCACATTCTGCATTTTTTTGCTATCCCAGACGTCGTGTTCCAAGGGCGCGATGTTGAAATCGCCCACGGCGACCATCGGCGTTTTCGCCGTGCGTTCGGCCGCAAACCAATCCGTCAGTTCATCCACGAAATCCAGTTTATGCTGGAATTTATCGTTGATGGCGACGTCGGGTTCATACCCGCCTGCGGGGATATAGATGTTATGCAGCTCGAACGTCTTGCCGGGCGCTTTGACCTTGGCCGAGATATGGCGCATGTCGTTTTTGCCGCAGCGTTTATAGACTTCTTTTTCCGACAACGGATATTTGGAAAAAATGCAAACTCCGTTATAGCCTTTCATGCCGGCGAAATGATGGTGTGTGAAGCCTTTTTCAACAAGGGCATCGACGGGAAAAAACTCATCCGGCGTTTTGGTTTCCTGAAGACAAAAAACATCCGGCTTCACCTTGCCGATAACTTCGGTCAAAAGCGGCAGGCGCAGGCGCACCGAATTGATATTCCACGTCATCAGGCGCATCCGTTTACATCCCCGGCGGTTTCGGCGGCTTTTTTCCGGCGGACGCCGCGTTGTCCAGCGCCTCCAGCGTTTCGCGCGATTTTTTCAGGGCATCGATGAACAGCGCATCAAGCGCGGGGTCTTTGCCGCGCACGTCTTCAAAGCCGGATTCAAGGCTGCGCAGGATGTTCCAGCGTTTCTGGTGAAAGCCGTCGATTTTCTGGCGGCCAATCATCTGGTCGGTCATGGTCGAAAGCCCTTCGACTATAAAAATACGCTCCGCATCGCGTTTCATCGCGGCGTCCGTCGCATTTGCGGGGTCGGCCAGCGTGCGCACAAGGTCAACCGCGCGGTCGCCGAAGGTGTGGCGCATCAGCGTATCCAGCTCCGCCTCTGCCATCAGCGCGCCTTTGGCAGGACCGAGCAGCGCGACAATCACAGATTCCGGCGAGGCGTCAGCACAATGCGCCAGCAGGTTTTTCGCTGCCGTCACCGGCTGGTCGTTCATGAAATTCGCAATACGCTCGGGGCCGAACATGGTCATGTAAGTATTCAGCCAGCGATTGCACATTTTCGTGGCCAGTTCCCATGTATCGTTGGCGGGCAGGCCGCTTTGTTTGTAATCGAACGACATCCGATGCTCCTGAAATAATTTTAGAACGGCAAACCCATACCCGGCGGCAAGCCCATATCGCGCATCAGCTTTTCGGTTTCGTCGGCCATGGTTTTTTCAGCCTTCAGACGCGCGTCGTTGACGGCGGCGACGATAAGGTCTTCGAGAACGTCGGCTTCTTCTACCTTGATGAGCGAGGGGTCGATTTTAATCCCGCGCAGCTCGAACTTGCCCGTGACCTTGCAGGTTACAAGACCGCCGCCCGCGCTGCCATCCAGCTCCATCGCCTGTACGCGCTGTTGCATGGCTTCCATCTGCTGTTTGAATTTCTGCGCCTTTTGCATCATCTGCATCATGTTCGCCATAGGTATCACGCCCCCTTTTGCGCGGTGGTTATTTATTTAAAATAGGAATGACTGAAGCTATCGCCGCGCGCGCGCGAAGTCAACCGCTGCCCGCCGCGCCGTGCGGCGGCGCAGCAGTCCTAAGCCGTTGTTTTGATTAAATAGAGGCCGCTGGACGTATCAGTCTTCGGCGTTTTTGATATCGACGATTTTCGCGCCCGGAAACACGCGCAGGACTTCGGCCACAACGGGGCTGCTTTCAATTTCCGCACGCAGGTTTTGCTGCGCGGCCTGTTTGCGGCTGCCAATGGTGGGCGCCCCCTCTTCGCGAGACAGACTGACGACCCAACGCTGCCCCGTCCATTCGGTCAGTTTTTGCGCCATCTGGCCGACCAGCGCGCGGGGGGCGGCTTCATCGACGCGCACCTCCAGATGCCCCTGTTCAAACTTCACAAGATGCACATAGTTTTCAATCGCGTTTTGCAACATCACTTCGCGGCGCTGGCCGAACAACGCGGCCACCGCTTCGAAACTGTCCAGCGCGGCCTGCGCCTGCATCGCCGTTTGCGGTTCCACCGTCACACGCGCAGCCGTTGCGGCATTGCCGCCCATCATCGCCGTCCCGCGCGGGCTGCCGCCGCCCATGCCGCCACCGCCCATGCCGTCACCGCACCGCTTGCCGCATCCCGCCC
>DQGU01000063.1 GCA_003524565.1 Rhodospirillaceae bacterium | reverse complement strand
GCCCTGGCGGAATTCGAATTTGCCGCCGACGGCATATCCCATCAGGCCGGACAAAACCTTTTCACCCGTATAAAGCAGCTCCATGGTCGAACGGTCGAGAACGTCGCTATCCAGCTGAAGCAGCGGCACCTTGCGCCACGGCCCGCCGTTGGCGCGAATTTCAATATCTCCGGTTTCAAAAAGTGACAGCACGGCACGGCAGACGCGCACCTTTTCCCCCGACAGCGTGGGCTGATCCGGCACGCGGTAGGGCATCATGCTGCCGTAAACGTAGTAGTCAAATCCGTACTGGATTTCAGCATCTGCATATTCCGGCAATGTAAAGGCACCATCTTCGACCGTCACATCGACATTCTGCGTCCCATCGACAAAGGTCTGCAGGGTTTCGCCTTCCAGATATTCCAGCCCATCGACCGTTTTCTTCATATGCGCCAAACGCACAATATCACCTGCCTGCACACTATCCGCCACCGTTTCGGACAGCGTCACCGTCTTGGTACCCAGATCCGTCACAAAATCCGAAGCACCAAGACGGCCGCCATTAAGACGGATGCCAATGGCCTCCGCCTCCGCAGGGTTATCAAACGTCCAGGTAAAGACGCTTTGCCCGGCGGTAGCTACATGTGTTTCAGCGGTTATCGTGACACGGCCACCGCCATCCAAAAGCAGCTTGTCATCCCACATTTCGACGAAACGCTGCGGCTGCCCGCCGATCATGCGCTCGACGATAAAATAGACGCGGCGCTTTTTATCGACCGCAGCATCGAGGATACGATCGCCATCACGCGTTTGTTGCAAAACAAAAGCATTCACGCTGTCGTTGCGCAGCGTGGTATAGGCCGTCATGCTGCCGTCTTCGTTGATCAGCGTCAGGATGTCCGCTTCGTCCGTTGATACCGCCTTGCGCAGCGCGGCCGACACAGGATTTCGTATCAGATGGCCGGCGAGCTTTGACAGGTTTCCGGCGCCGTAGGATTGTTCTGTATCGATAAAAAGAAACTCGCGCAGCGATGTGCCGATTTCACGATCGGCCACGTCGTCGCGCACACCCTGTACGAATATCAGCGCACCATCGACTTCATAGACGCGCAGGCCTTCCTTGATGCCTGTGGCGGTGGTTTTTTTCAAAACACTCTCGGCGCTGATCGGCTCTTGCGGCACATAGAATTCACCGTCATTTGCGAACAGCGACAGGTGGCGGCCACCATAAATCTGGTATATCGCGGCGATCTGGTCAGCCCGCGCTCGCGTCAGCAGCGCCGCCGTTGCATCGTCAAGCAGGATATCGAAATTATATTCTTCCTCGACGACGGACGACAGCAGCGCATTGGGTAGGCTGCGGATGCCGCCCAGGTGCAGGCGGCTTTGGTAAAAGCAACCGCAGCGGGGCCAGCCGCGCGCATCGCTCATGATATCCTCGCCTGGATACGCGCCTTTTGTGATGCGCGATACGTCCATGACATCGGTGCCGGCCAACACGCTAATCGACAAAAGCGGCCACGGATACTTTCCATCATCACCGCCGAACGTCACATCAAAGCCGCCCGTCACGGATGTGACCGTGATGCCGGTCGCGCTAGTGTTCGGCAGCGCGCGCAGTGCCGTCTGGATACTCGCCGCCACAACAGCCTGATCAGATGCGCCGGTTATTGACCCCGTGCGCTCGCCTTCCAGCAGCAGCGTAAACGTGCTGCTCGACCCGACAGACCCGTCGGTATTAATGCGCTGCACTTCGTCAGCACCGCCGGTGCCAGCACCATAATCATACTGCGGTATATTCTCAAACGGCGCGGGACGGTAGTCGAACTGGTCATCCGCGCCCTGCCGGAAGATGCGCGGCGGGCGCACATCCTTGTGGAAAAGCAAAAGGGTATCAAGCGATTGCGCGTAATTCATGACCGGCACCTGCGCGGACGTATGCTGCAGCGCGCAGCTGGCGGTGCGTTCCATTCCGTTTAGAACATCAAGATTATGGTCACTGGCAACCGTCATATAGGCATCTTCGGTCAGGTTGGCAAACGGTGTCAGCTTGCCGTTTGACAGACCGGCAGCGGCCGCCCAAAACTTGACATCGGCGACGGATACCGTCGCCGCAAGGTTTGTTGCGCCTATACGAACAAAACGCCAATAGCGGGCAGTCACCGGGGTTGCGCTCCGCATGCGGCGCGACCGTTTCGTCGCATCAGCGTTAAGCGCCGCACCGAAATTCGTCCAGTTGGCATTGTCAGTGCTGTATTGCAGGCGCAGCTCACCTTCCAGCACCCCGGTCGAAAGCAGATAGTCAGTCACATCGACCGCTATGACTGCCGTCGGTGCAGCCATATCGATATGCAAAATCACAAACGGGTTTGTCGCCGCAAGGTTGTTGACGGTTGTCAACAGCGTGGCCGTATTCCCGTCGATAGCATTGGCAGGCGTGCCGCCTTGCGGGGCGGTCACGGTCGCGCCTGACAGGCTGATCGCAGATAAGGGCGGGGCCAATCGCTGGACATGTTTCAGCGCAGGCCGGCGGCGCACACCGCCCAGCGGGCCGATCAGCAAGTTAATGCCATCTTCGAGGCCGTTATAAAAAAAAACCACATCCTCGCGGACGGCGGCCTTTGGATCAAGAACGCCCGAGGTGAAATTGGTCTGGATGGTCTTGATCGTCGCCATCAGTACCTCGTCGCCGTGAACGGGTCGCCGTTTTTAAACAGGGTCTTGGTCGGCTTTGATTGCGCATCGATCTTCATAGCCATACCCATCAGCCCGCCGCGGCGCAGCAGCGATGGCGGGCCGAAGGCTTCTTCGGTGAATTTGTCAGCCATACTCACGCTATCGCGCTCCGGTATGCACAGCTGTCCAGCGAAAGCCGCCACAAAAAGGGAAACAAAGAAAGGCGGCCAGATGTTCACCGGCGGGCGGCGACGGTAAAGGACTTTAACCGACTTATACGACGCATGGACATGCGCCCCCAGAATGACGTAATCGCCTTTATTCGCCTGCTGCCCGTCGCCTTCGACATCGAAAGGCCCCGCAATCAGGTCGCCGGGCAGGCGGAAGGCACGTTCAAACCCGCGCAGCGCATCCACATCAAGGTCGCGCGTCAAGGTTTTTTCCCACATCGCCCAGTTCCAGTCATGCTCGGCAAGCAGGGTATCGAGAAGGCTAAAAAACAAATTCGCGCAGGTGACCTCTCGGTCATCCTGCGGATCTGTAATCGAGTTAATCTGCGCACCGCCGATACGCGACATCGTGATGTTGCAGATTTTATTTTCATCCAGATTTGTGACGGTCATCTGTATGCTCCGGCGTTTCGTTCAGGAAGGCACGGCGGCGGAGTGAAACGATCCAAAACCCCCGCCGCCGCGTCTCTTGCCGATGCCGATTTAAGTCGGCGTCAGCTGCAACGTGCCATTGGCCGTTGCGGTCGCCGTGCTGGCTCCGCCAACCGTCACGGTGATTACGTCTCCTGCGGCAAAGGTATTTGCGGCCGTCGGCGTTGCCACATCGACATCGCCGGCAGCAGACCCTGCCTGCGTTGCCGTGATAACGCCGTTTGTAACCGCAACGCCATTGATTGCCAGCGTCAGCGTCGCATTGCCCGTCGCCAGTGCGGCGTTCAGCACCGAGTAAAACTTGGTGATACGGCCTGCAAAGCTGGGTACGAAACGGAACACTTCTGCATCCGCCGCTTTGGTGGAAATCTTCGTAAAGTTGATTTCCTGCATGACGTTCTGCGTAACCGCTGCGTGTTCCGTCAGGACGACATCGGTGCCGTTATTGGACGACACGACATAGGACGTATGAAACGGCGTCCCGTCGAGATCTCCGGCAACGTCGATCATCGCGCCTTTCTTCAGATGCTTGACGGCGGCATTGAAATAGCCGGCGCCCTCGATCGCGTTTTTGGTGTCGTTGGTGGCATACATAAATGCCAGCGCCGCACCGACCCCACGCTTCAGTACAAGACTGTTGTTGCTGAACATGATTTAAAACCTTCTGTTACTGTTGTCTGTTTTTCAGTCGTATTGAGAAAGCCTGAAGGGCTGCCGTATAACGGCAGCCCTATCCGGACTTATGCAGCGTCCAGCTCTTCGTCGAGAGCGAAGCGCAGTTCGACCACGCCGTCCTCTTCGATCAGCGCAGCGCCGCCCTTCATTTTCGATACGATGTTGTAAGCCTGCGCACGGGTATCCCAATCGATGCGCGTGCTGACATCTGCACCGCTGCCATGACCGGCCGCCATCTGGTGCCAGATATAGCTGCGGCCATGCGTGGCATCGCCCTCGGCCGTCAAAAGGCCGCTGTGCTTGATCCACATCGTGCCGTTCCAGTAAAAGGCTTCCTCGCCCTTCAGCCAGGGAAATTTGTCGCCAACATAGTCGGAGCTGGAAACTTCCGCGATGTTGATCAGTTCATAGAAATGCTTCGGCCACAGCGCGGCAAAGCGCCCTTTGTTCGGCACTTTTTTGTTGTCGAGCATCACCAGGCCATCGACCAGCTCGGACTTGTTCAGCCCTTTGCTGTAATCTCCGACATACTGGCTAGCGCCAGAAAGGGCGGTAATGATCTGGCTGTCGGTTTCACGGCCAAGCGCCCAGGCACCACTTTGTGCTGCAAGCGCCTGTTCATCGTTATTCGTTGCCAGCTGGTCAAGGTCATCGACCTGCACCGGCGCATAACGGTCGACCATGGCAGCCTCGACATAGCTGTGGTCGGGGTTTTGGAATTCCAGATCGCCGTTGCGGGTTTTGCCCACGGCATTGATGAAACCGTATTTTTGGAAACGCACGCTGTCGCCGACAACGTTCTTGCGCTTGCGCACGGTGTTTGCAAGCAGCGAGCCTTCGCGCTGATACGCGACCTTCACCTGCTTGTCATAGTCTTTAACGAATGATACTTGGATTGTGCTTTCGCCGTCCATGGCTTGCTCCATTTGCTTAGGTTTTCGATACGACTTTGATTTGTCGGGCCGATTGCCTTGCTCCGGAGCCGGTCCATCACATGCAAGCATGTGCCGATTGCGGCTGGTCGCGCGGGTCCATCCCTGGCAATAACGCTTGCCTGAGGCGGCGGACATTAAGCCTATCCGCGGGCTGCCGGTCTACCGCTTTCGCGGCGATGGCGGCTAGGTATCAGGGAAACGAAATATCCCTGTACCTAGCCCACCATCTGTAATCGCTATGTCAAGAATTATTTTTTGCCGCTCCAAAGTTTGGCCGACATACGGCGGGTTTCTGCGACGAATTCATCATCGATTTCACCCTGCCGCCAGGACTTGGGATCTGCCCATCTTTGTTCGATCATTTCTTCGGTGATCTGGTCAGGCGCGTTATCACCCCCCGTATTCGCGGGGATTGTTTTTTCTCCGGTCAGGCCGCGCAGGGCATTCAGGGCCTGCACCCCCTCGGCGTAGGTGGTCAGCAGTTGCAGCTCTTTGGCGACCGCATCGTTGATCGCGCCGCTTTGCTTCAAGCCATTCAGCCATACCGTCGCACCTTCGATCATCGGCGCGGCCTTTTCCGCACCCCCTAAGGATTTAAAATCGAAATCGGCGGCGATGCCTTCGCCTGCGGCTGCAGCCGGATCGCCACCGCCGCCTGTTAAAGCCGCCACGGCCTGATAGAGTTCGCCCGCCATCGCAGAAAAGGCATCTTTCGACAGCCCGTATTTATGGGCGATAGGCTTCATCGCTTCAAAAAGCGGGTCTTTCCCATCCTCGCCCGGGCGCAAAACCTTATCCTTGATGTCATCGGCCAGCGTCAGCTCGTACCCGTCAGGCGTTTCGGGTACGCCTTTTTTTCCCTGCTGTTGCCTGAAGCCGTCGAATGCCTTGTAAAGTTTATCGATCGTCTCGCGGTCATCTTTACCGGCAAGATGATCGGGCAGGCCTTCGGGGCGGTAATACTGCGGCGCATCGCCCGCACCGCCGCCCGCGGCTTCATTCTCTGTC
>DQGU01000026.1 GCA_003524565.1 Rhodospirillaceae bacterium | reverse complement strand
CGAACCGGAAAGACTGATACGCTGATGCTGACCACGCAATACAAAAACAAAAAACTTCACATGGAAGACGTGGCGCTTGAAACGCTGGCCGAGAAATACGGCACGCCGCTTTACTGCTATTCCGCCGCGCAAATCACGCAGAATTTCAATGCGTACCGCGATGCGTTTTTGAAAGTCTCCGCCCCTGAAAACTTCACTATCTGCTACGCCACCAAGGCCAACAGCAATCTGGCCGTGCTGCGTTTGCTCGGCGGGCTTGGCGCGGGTGCGGATATCGTTTCGGGCGGCGAAATGGCGCGCGCGCTGGCCGCGGGCATTCCGGCATCCAAAATCGTTTTCTCCGGCGTCGGCAAATCCGAAGACGAGCTGCGCGCCGCAATTGCCAAGGGCATCTTCCAGATAAACGTAGAGTCGGAAGAAGAGCTGGTGCAGCTCTCCGCCCTTGCCGCAAAGATGAAAAAGAAAGTGCCCGTTTCCATCCGCGTCAATCCCGATGTGGATGCGAAAACCCATGCCAAAATCACGACGGGCAAAAAAGAAAACAAATTCGGCGTCGATATCGACCGCGCCCCCGCGCTTTACAAAAAAGCGCTCAAAATGCCCGGTATTGACGCGCTGGGCGTTGCGGTGCATATCGGCTCGCAACTGACGTCGCTCACGCCGTTCAAGCGCGCGTATGAACGCGTGGCCGAACTGGTCGTGAAGCTGCGCAAGCAGGGCAACGACATCCGCCGCGTGGACCTCGGCGGCGGCATCGGCATTACCTACAAGGACGAAACGCCGCCCGACCTGACATTCTATGCCCTGATGGTGCGCGATATCATCATGCCGCTCAACGTGCATGTGGTGATGGAACCCGGCCGCTCCATCGTCGGCAATGCAGGCGTGCTTCTGAGCCGTGTGCGCGGCGTCAAAAAAGGCGCATCGAAAAAATTCCTTATCCTCGATGCCGCCATGAACGATTTGATGCGCCCCGCGCTTTACGACGCCTATCACGCCATCTGGCCCGCGCGCCTTGCGGCGGCGAAGGAAACCTACGACGTCGTCGGCCCCGTGTGCGAAACGGGCGATACCTTCCACATCGGCGAAAAACTCCCCGCGCTGAAAGCAGGCGACGTTGTTGCGCTGATGACCAGCGGGGCTTATGGCGCGGTCATGTCGTCTAATTACAACACCCGCCCGCTGGCGCCCGAAGTTCTGGTCAGCGGCAAGAAATCCGCGCTGATACGCCGCGCGCAAACGGTTGAAGAGCTTTTGAAACAAGACCAGATACCGGAGTGGCTGGGCTGATGGATTTCCTCGGGCGCGCATTGTACTGGTGGACGCTGGGCTGGAGCTTTATCACGCTCTGGCTGGAGCGTCTCTGGGCGCGCTTCTGGGGGCTTTGCACTGTCGTCATGTTTTTCATGGCGCTGGCGCTCAGCGGTCTTTTATTCAAACTGGGAAAGACCGCGCATTTTTCGCTGCTTGTCTTGTTCGCCGTTCTAGCCGTTGCCGCCGCACTTTACACGGGCCGCCGTTTCATTTTGCCGCGCCGCTGGCAGGTGGAACGCCGGATTGAGCATGAAAGCGGACTCAAACACCGCCCGCTGCAAATGCTGCACGACAAGCCCGAGCAAGGCACCAGCCCCGCCGCCGCCAAGCTTTGGTACAAACAGCAGGCCGAAACGCGCGCCAGCTGGACGCGCCTGCGCATCTGGCGTCCGCGCCCGCGCGTGGCACGGCAGGATAAATATCATTTGCGCTTCGCCGCGCTGTTCTGCCTTGCCCTTGCGCTGGTCGTATCACGCGGGCAAGTATCCGACCGCCTGTCGGCTGCCCTGACGCCGCCGTCTATTTTTAAAACCACCGTCAAGCTGGCTGCCGTCGATGTCTGGATAGAGCCGCCCGCCTATACAACCGCCGCACCCGTCTTTCTGGCGACCGCACAGACCGGACGCCATACAGCGGCGGAAGCGAGCGTGCCCGCAGGCAGCCTTTTGAAAATCCGCGTCGGCGGCATATCGCGTCCGCCGCGTTTGTTTTTTGACGAAAAACAGATGATTGATTTCACCACGGTCGGCCCCGGCAATTACACAGCCGAAATGACGCTGGATAAAAGCGGGCAGATGGAAATCCGCCGCGGCTGGTGGCAAAGCGGCCTTGGCGCATGGCAAATTGACGTCATTCCGGACAGCGCCCCCGAAATCCAGATTTTGAACGCGGGCGCGGCAGAACGCGCGGCGCTGAAAATCAACTATAGCGCGCGCGATGATTACGCGGTGCGCAGTCTGCGCGCCGTTATCGAACCGTCGCCCGATATTCCGGCGCAGCGTTGGCACGAAACCATCGAATTCAGCATCCCCTTCAGCGGGCAGAAAAGCCGCGAGGGGGAACAGCATATCGAAAACCTCGCGCAGCATCCCATGGCCGGCCAGCCCGTCATGCTGCGGTTGATTGCCACGGATGATGTCGGCAATACCGCCGAAAGCAATATCGAAAAAATCGTACTGCCGGAGCGTGAATTCAAAAACCCCGTCGCCGCCGCGCTGAACCGCGAGCGTAAACGCCTTATCCGCCACGACGACCCGCTGACCATGACCATCACGCGGCATGTGCTGACCAACATCGCCAACCGCCCCGCGCTTATCAAGGAAGACCTGCGCGTGTTCCTTGGTCTTGTCGTCGCGATTAAACGCCTGAGCTACACCCCCACGCCCTACACGGCGCAAACAGTCCGCGATATGCTCTGGTACATGGCGCTGCGTATCGAGGACGGCGGGCTGGCGCTGGCACGCGAAGAGCTGCGTCAGGCACTGCAAAAACTCAATCAGGCGCTGAACGACAAAAACATATCCGAAGAGCGCCTGCAGGAGCTGACCGAAGAGGTCAACCAGAAGACCCAGCAATACATGCAGGAACTGGCCAAGGAAATGCGCCAGCGCATGGAACAGGGCGACCAGCCGAACCAGCCGCAAATCTCGCCCGAGCTGGCGCAGAAGCTGATGGAAAAAATGGACATGTCCGACATGCAAAAAATGATGGAGCAGATGCAGCACGGCGACACGCGCGAGCAAATGCAGGCCATGTCGGAAATGATGCAGCAGATGCTCGACGCTACCGACCCCAAAAACGCCATGAGCGAGAAAGACCAAAAGGCGCTCGAGCAGATGCAGAAAATGGAAGACCTTATCCAGAAGCAGGAAAAGCTGATGGACCAGACCGGCAAGATGCAGCCCAAGCAGGAAAGCGGCGAGCAAGCGGGCGAGCAAGGTGAAATCCGCAAGGAGCTTGGCGGTGTCATGCGCGACATGGGCGAGAACATGCCCGAAGTGCCGGAGCAATTCGGCAATGCCGACCAGGAAATGAAACAATCGCAGCAGCAACTGGGCCGCGACGCCCCCGGCGGCTCCCTGCCCCACCAAAAAGAGGCGCTGGAGCAGCTGAAGGACGGGCAAGACCAAGCCATGCAGCAAATGGCCGAGCGCATGAAACAGCAAATGATGATGGGCAGCGGCCAAGGTTCGGGCGGCGGTGGCGGCAATTTCGGCCAAGGCTATGACCCGCTCGGCCGCAAGGACAACGGCAAAACGCCCGACAGCAACGTCAAAATTCCGGACGAAAAAGAACGCCGCCGCGTGCAGCAGATTATTCAGGAACTGCGCCAGCGTTCAAACGACTGGGAACGTCCGCGGCAGGAACGCGAATACCTCGACCGCCTGCTCGACCCCTATAGCAACTGATATTTTTAGATTGCGCGGCTACGCCGCCAGCGCCGTTGTGATACGGCGCGTGATTTCCTCCAGCGTGAAGGGCTTGCTGATAACTTCATGCGCGAGGCAATCGAGGTTATGGGCGCGCTGGCGCTGATTGGCATAGCCGGACATCATCAGGATACGCGTTTTCGGGTAGTCCTTGCTGACCTTGAGCGCGAGGGCGATGCCGTCCAAATCCGGCATCACAATATCGGTGAGCAAAAGGTCATAGGCGCGCTTTTCCAGTGCCGCAAGCGCGGCGTTGCCATCGGGCACGGCCGTCACGGCAAAGCCGGCGTAATTGAGCGCCCTCTCCACAAACTGGCGCACGGACGGTTCATCATCCGCCACCAAAATCCAGCGGGGGTTGTCCTGTTCGTCTGCGGCTGTGCTTGTCATGAAAAACCTCTAACTAAAATGTCCGGCGCCATCAGCTGCCCAGTACCTTGATTTCAACGGTGCTGCCGCCATGCGGAATATCCTTGAAGTTCAATTCTAGCGGCACCGTCTCGCCG
>DQGU01000181.1:2313-2776 GCA_003524565.1 Rhodospirillaceae bacterium | reverse complement strand
GCCTAAAAAAAGCTATAACTGATAGAGCCGGATATGTTTTTCCTCTATAATTCAGGGGCTCGCTTGGCGAGCCCCTCTTTTTAAGGCCAATCACCGATGCGCGTATTGCTGGTCGAAGACGATGTTTTGCTGGGCAAGGCCACACAGGCCGGGCTGCGCACGGCCTTTGCGGTGGACTGGCTGACCAATGCCGAAGATGCGGAGGCGGCCGTGCGCGCGCAGGCTTATGACCTTTTGGTTCTCGACATCAATTTGCCGGGCGAAAGCGGGCTTGCGCTTCTCAAACGGCTGCGCAGCGGCGACAATCTGACCCCTTGTTTGTTTTTGACGGCGCGCGATGCAGTTTACCACCGCATCGAAGGGCTGAATGCGGGCGCGGATGATTATCTGGTCAAGCCCTTCGACCTTGACGAACTGCTGGCGCGCTGTGCGGCATTGATACGCCGTGCGCACGGGCGGGCGG
>DQGU01000181.1:1773-2017 GCA_003524565.1 Rhodospirillaceae bacterium | reverse complement strand
GCGTCGCCGGTTTCGCTTTCCGCGCGTGAATTTGCGATTGCCGAATACCTGCTCAGCCATGCGGGGCAGGTTGTCAGCCGTCAGCAGATTGAAACGGCGATATATGACTGGGGCAGCGACGATATCGGCTCCAACACGGTGGAGGTGCATATCTCCGCCCTGCGCCGCAAGCTGGGCAAGGATTTCGTCAGGACTATCCGCAATATCGGCTATGTGGTGGAAACATGAAAAAGAATTCGCTGCG
>DQGU01000181.1:498-1493 GCA_003524565.1 Rhodospirillaceae bacterium | reverse complement strand
GGCGGGCTTGCGCTGGCTTTTATTTATCACGAAGTTGACGAGGTGTATGATGCGACGCTGGTGCAGTTTTCGCGCTCGCTGGCTTCCATGCCAATCGGCGATGCGAACCCCGAAAGCTATGCGGGTCTTGACCGCAGCAAGGATGCCGAACTTGCCCACCGCTACGAGCGCAAAATTTCCTACCGCATTTTAAAAGACGGGCAGGTGATTACCGCATCGGCCGAGGGTCCGGCGATGGAGGGGATATATCTGCCGCCCGGCTTTTCCAAACTGCATCACGACAAAAAAGGCCGCCATGAATGGCGGGTCTATACACTGCTGGATGAAAAATCCGGACTGGCGATTGAGGTCGCCGAGAAATACGACATCCGTCGCGAATTGACATTCCAGCTGCTCAGCAGCCTTGTCTTGCCGGGTATTCTTTTCATTATTTCATCCATCGTGGCTATCTGGTGGGCGACAGGCTCCAGCCTGAAGGTTCTGGCGCGCGTATCGGGCGAGGTAGGGGCGCGGGCGGCCGAAGACCTGTCGTCTATCGATGACCGCGATATTCCGATTGAAATCAAGCCGCTGACCCATGCACTGAACGATCTTTTCGCGCGTATCGAGACAAGCTTTCTGCGCGAGCGTGAATTCACCGATAATGCCGCGCATGAACTGCGCACGCCCCTTGCCGCAATAAAGGCGCAGGTGCAGGCCTTGCAAAGATCCGAAAACCTGAGCGCGGCGGGGCAGGAAGGCTTCGCCAATCTTCTGGCCGCCGTGGACCGCGCCGCGGCGATGACAGACGCGCTGTTGTCTTTTGCGCGCCTGCAGGGCGACCGCAGCGATGCCGCCCCTGTGCTTATGGCCGATATCGTCCGGCAGGAAATACAGGCCTTGGCCGGCTTTGCCGCCGCGCGGCAGGTGCGTATCACGCCTGCGCTCGAAGAAGTTCCGCCGATACAGGGTGTGCCGCATGCGCTCGGCCTGATGGTGCGCAAGATCGGAAGAGC
>DQGU01000181.1:0-291 GCA_003524565.1 Rhodospirillaceae bacterium | reverse complement strand
GTGCCGCATGCGCTCGGCCTGATGGTGCGCAATGTGCTGCATAACGCGGTTAAATTCTCCCCTCAGGGTGGGGAAGTGCTTGTGACGCTGTCCCTGCAGGCGGGGGCGCCGGTTTTGTCCATCGCCGATGCAGGGGCGGGCATTGCGGATAAGCACCTGCCCCATGTCTTCGAGCGGTTTTACCGGGCGGATAAGTCCCAAAGCGGCTCCGGCCTCGGGCTTAGTATCGTCAAATGGGTTGCCGATACGCACCGCGCGCGCATCGCCCTTGCGCCTGCGCAGCAGGGCGGG
>DQGU01000058.1 GCA_003524565.1 Rhodospirillaceae bacterium | reverse complement strand
AATATTATAACACAGATAGGTTAACGGTTATAGAGGCCGCCCCATGCCGGTGCGGACGGGGTTTCGGGCGCGGCGGGCGCTTCTTGACCATAGCTTTGCGCGGGCAGGCGCGGGCCATCGTCGGGGCGTACGCGCACGAAATTCCGCGGGTTTTCGGCGGGTTTATTGACTTCTTTTTTGCCGCCGTCCTTTTCCGTGCCGGATTCCTTGTCCGCATCGCCATCGGTGCTGGCCGCAGGTTTCAGACCGCCGCGGGCTTCAAGCGCGCGCAGGCGCGTCATGCAGTCCTGATAGGGCTTCAGGTAATTGCGGCGCACGGCTTCCTGCTCTTCGGGCGGCAGTTTGTCGATGCAATCCTTGATGGGGGTGACAACCTTGGTGCCGCCACCCGGATTTTCGACGGCTTCTTGCTGGGCTGTGAAAATATCATCCATGGCGTATGCGGGTGCGGCCACGCACAGCAGCGCGCACAGCAAAGCGGCGCAGACAACCATGCGGCGGCGGAAGGGGGCGGGGGAAATCTTTTTCATTGGCGGCTCCTTGGGCCTCAAGGCGTCATCCGGACAGCGCCGCACCGCATTTGTCTGCCCTCAGGGTGTCGGGGGCTTGGGCGGTTTGGGGGCGGGTGCCGGCGGCGCCGGTTTTTTGTCTGCCTGCGCTTCTTCTTCTTTGATGGCGGCGGGCAGCAGCACGTCGAAAAGATACCCCTGTTCGGCCTGCATGACAATATCCACAGGTGTCTGGCCGTCTTTATCGGCCGTAAGAACCTTCGCCCCGCGCTCTACCAGCAGCGAAATTGCGGAAAAATGCTGGTTGCGCACGGCCAGATGCAGCGGCGTTTCGCCCGCGGCGTTCGGCATGTTGATGTCTGCGCCCGATTCCAGCAGCTTTTCCATGACCGCCGTGGCATCGCTGCGCGCGGCAAGGTGCAGCGGTGTATTGCCGTCTTTGTCCTGCAGGGTGTCCGGATTGACGCCGCGGATTTGCAGCGCGCCTGCCAGCGCCTCGGCAATGCCGTTCTGGTTTTCGATAAGCGCGATGTGCAGCGCGCTTTCACCGTCCGGGTTTTGTTTGGTGATATCCGCCCCCGCCGCGACCAGTTTGGTGATGGAGCGTTCAAACCCCGTGCGCACGGCGACCATCAGCGGCGTGTCGCCATTTTGCGACAGCACGTCAAAATCCGCGCGACCGCCCAATACCTGAACGTACATGTCAACAACGTCGTCGCTGCGCTCCGCCATCGCGCGGTGCAGGGGCGTGTATCCCTCGCCATCAACGGCGGTCAAATCGGCACCGCGTTCGATGAGCGTTTTAACGACCAGCGTTTTTTCACGCGCGCAGGCATGGTGCAGCGGCGTCCATTCCTGTTTGTCGCGCACATTGATGTCGATATCGCTCTTATCCAGCAAAAATTCGCAGAAACCGGCATTGCCGCTGCGCGCCGCCAGATGCAGGGCGCTGCGCTCTTCGGCGTCGGTTTTGCGCACATTCGCGCCGTAAGACAAAAGAATATCCGCCATCGCCATATTGCCGTTTTCCGCGGCAATCAAAAGCGGCGTCAGGTGCTGCGCGCTGCGCTCCTGCACATCGACGGGCGCGCCTTTTTTCAAAAGAAGCGTTGTTGACTGTGCATGCCCCGCATCAACCGCGACATGCAGCGGCGCACGCTGCACGAGGGGGGAGGGAGAAATGCCCGCATCCGCACCGGCGCGCAAAAGCGCGTCGATAATGTCCGGCATGTCTTCGTTGCGGTAGCTGTAGTTATCAACCAGCTCGTCAATCGGGCGCTGGCCGTAATTGTTAAGGCCGTTCACATCGGCGCCCATTTGAATGAGCGGCAGGATTTTATCGCGTCGGGTATAATCGCAGGCGCGGTGCAGCGGCGTCTGGCCGTTTGAATCGACAGCGTTGATATTCGCCCCCGCCGTGACCAGCAGGCCGAGGATTTCCTTGTAGTTCTTTTCGTCAATCCAGTGTACGGCCGATGATTTGTTGCTGTTCGACAAAACATCTTTGCTGGCATCGGCGCCGAGCGCGATGAGCTTGCGCACCGCCTCCACATGCCCCGTTTCCGCGGCGATGAAAAGACTGTGGCGGTTCTGGTTATCGGTCTGGTTCAAATCCGCGCCGTGCGCCGCAAGGCGTTCGATAACCGCGGTGTGGTTTTTGGATGCCGCGACCATCACGGGGGTGAAGCCGTTTGTGTAGGCGGCGTGCTGGTTGATGCTCAGGCGCACATCAGGCAGCGTCAGCAGGTAATCGACGGCGGCAAGGTTGCCGGCTTCCGCCGCGATATGCAGCGGGGTCACGATGTCGTTGTCGCGCTGCACGGCATTCGCGCCGCGCGCCACCAGCGCGCGCATCATGTCGACGTTGCCTGCGGCGGTGGCCAGATGCAGCGGTGTTTTTCCATCGCTGTCGCGGGCGTTGATGTCGAGCCCTTGCAGCAAAAGGGTTTCAATCAAATCGGTGCGCCCCTCGGCCGCGGCGCGGTGCAGCGGGGTGCGGCGGGTATTTTTCGCGGGGTCGAACGGCGCGCCGTAAGAGGCGAGAATCTCCAGAAATACCGCATCCGCGCCTTTTTCAATCGCCCATTCGGCAAGGCCGCGGCCCTGATTGTCGCGGTGGTCGGCTTTTGCGCCGCGGGCGGTCAGAATTTCCAGCATGTTTTCGCGTTTATGCGCGGCGGCTTCGAACAGCGGGGTTTGTCCTTGCTTGTCTGCCTGGTTCACATTCGCGCCCAGACGTATCAGGCGCTGCACCGCCACCTCGTCGTTATTCTCAACGGCCAGATGCAGCGCGGTGCGGCC
>DQGU01000236.1 GCA_003524565.1 Rhodospirillaceae bacterium | reverse complement strand
CGACAGGTTTTCGGCGATGTAGTAAAGGATTTGCGCGCGCAGGTGATGCGCGGCTTTGCTCCAGCCTTCGGCTTTTTTGGCGGCTTCGACGGCGTTTCGGATATCCTTGCGGTTACCTTCGCCGACTTGTCCGGCCAGCTTGCCCTTGGCGTTCAGCACCGACAGGCTATAGGCGCCGTCGGGGCGTGCCTGCTTGCCGCCGATATACAGTTTTGCCGTGCGGTCGATAGCGTCGAGCCCTTCGATAGCTGCGACATGTTTCGCGGCGGAAAGGCCGGACTTGCTGTCTTTGTACACGGGCAGGTCTTCGGTGAAAGCGGGCTTCAGATAGGCATACATGCCTTCGCGGCCGCCTTCGCGGCCGAAGCCGGATTCGCGGTAACCGCCGAAGCCGCAGGCGGCGTCGAACATGTTGGTGGAGTTAATCCAGACCACGCCCGCTTTAATCTTCGGCGCGATGTCGAGGGCGAGGTTGATATTCTCGCTCCAGATGCTCGCGGCAAGGCCGTAGCGGGTGTTGTTCGCCAGCTGCACGGCTTCTTCGGGCGTGCGGAAGGTCATGACGGTCACAACGGGGCCGAAAATCTCAACCTCGGCTACGGTCGATGCCGTTTGTACGTTCAAAAGCATCGTCGGCGGATAGAAACAGCCTTTGGTCGGGCAGGCGTCTTTGCCGGGTTGCACCAGCTCCGCGCCTTCCTTCACGCCTTGCTTCACAAGACGGGTGATTTTTTGCAGCTGTTCGTCACTGGCAAGCGCGCCCATGTCGATAGCCTTGTCAAGCGGCGAGCCGACGCGCAGCTGCGCCATGCGGCGTTTCAGCTTTTTAATCATTTTATCGGCGATGCCTTCCTGCAAAAGCAGGCGGGAACCGGCGCAGCAAACTTCGCCCTGATTGAGCCAGATGCCATCGACCACGCCCTCGACGGCGCTGTCGAGGTCGGCGTTTTCAAATACGATAGTCGGCGATTTGCCGCCGAGCTCCAGCGTCAGCGCCTTCGCGCTGCCCGCCGTCGATTGGCGGATGATGCGGCCCACGTCGGTCGAGCCGGTGAAGGCGATTTTGGCGATGTCCGGATGTTTGGTGATTTCCGCACCCGTGGAGCCGTCGCCCTGCACGATATTAATAACGCCCGCCGGAATGCCCGCTTCAAGGCAGAGGTCGGCAAACAGCGCAGCCGTCAGCGGGGTAAATTCAGCCGGCTTCAGAACCACGGTATTGCCAGCCGCCAGCGCCGGCGCAATTTTCCACGCCAGCATCAGGAAGGGGAAATTCCACGGAATAACCTGACCGACCACGCCATGCGCGGTATAACCCGGAAATTCGGTATCGAGAATTTGCGCCCATCCCGCATGGTGATAGAAATGACGCGCGGCAAGGCTGACGTCGATGTCGCGGGTTTCGCGAATGGGCTTGCCGTTATCCAGTGTTTCAAGCACGGCCAGCAGGCGGGAATTTTTTTGCACAAGACGGGCGAGGGCGTAAAGGCATTTGGCGCGGCCATGGCCGTCCATCGCCTGCCATTTTTTCAGCGCCGTTTTGGCGGCTTTCACGGCGGCATCCACATCGGCCTTGGTGCCGCAGGCGATTTTCGCCAGCTTGTCGCCGGTTGCGGGGTTCACGCTGTCGAACCATTTGGATTTGGACGGCACAGCCCATTTGCCATTGATGAAATGGCCGATGGTGTTGTCTTTCTGCGCCAGCCATTCAAGGGCGGTCTTCTCGGTTTCGGGCGCGGGGCCGTATTCCATGCTGTCGAAAATTTCTGCAACTTTTGCGGACATGTGTATAGCTCCTTAACCCATCGGGTGGCGGTTGTTGGCGGAATAGCGGCCGGTGACGTAGTGTTCCAGCTGGCGTTCGATATCGCCGAGCAGGGACGAGGCGCCGACGCGGAACAGGTCGGGCTCCAGCCATGCGTTGCCAAGCTCTTCTTTCATCAGGAACTGATAATTCATGATGTCCTTGGCGGTGGAAATGCCGCCGGCGGGTTTGTAGGCGATTTTGTACCCGGTCTGCTCCTCGAACTCGCGTATCATGCGTATCATGATGAGCGAGACGTTGAGGTTCGCGTTCACGTTTTCCTTGCCGGTCGATGTCTTGATAAAATCAGACCCCGCCATCATGGCGACCAGCGATGCCTTGGCAACGTTGCGCAGCGTGGCCAGCTCCCCCGTGGCCAGAATGGATTTCAAACGTGCATCGCCGCAGGCTTCGCGCATTTGTTTGACTTCGTCGTAAAGCGCCTGCCAGTTGCCAGTCAGCACATGGCCGCGGGTAATCACAATGTCGATTTCCTTCGCGCCCGCCGCGACGGAGGCGCGGATTTCAGCAAGGCGCTGTTTCAGCGGCGACATGCCATGCGGAAAGCCTGCCGATACGGCGGCGACAGGAACGCCGGAGCCTTCCAGTTCGCGCACGGCGGTTTCGACCATTTCGTGATACACGCAAACCGCGCCCGTCGTCAGGTGGCGGTCAGCCACGCCGAGGGATTCGGCAATATCGTCGCGCAAGGGCTTTTTGGCCTTGGCGCACAGACGCTTCACGCGGCCCGGTGTGTCGTCGCCGTTCAGGGTCGTAAGGTCGATGCAGGTGAGGGCTTTGAGCAGCCAGGCGGCCTGCCACTGCTTTTTAACCGTGCGGCGGCCGAGCAGGGTGGCGGTGCGGCGCTCCACGGCGCTGAAGTTCACCTCGACGCCCTCCAGCCACTCCAGATTAAGGTCAAAACCCGGATTGCGGGCATGTCCTGCGCCTTTATTGGCGGGCGTGGGCAGTTTGACAGGCAGATTGCTGACAGGCGCAGCCGTATCGGCTGCGGTCATGTGCGGGCGGGCTTTCGCCATGGGATACCTCGTCCTCATAAATATGAAATTATGCTTTAAATTACATTGAAAACAGCGTATGAGCAATGAGCGATAGGCATAAGAAACACGCACAATAAAGATAAAACCGCAATATTATGGAATTTAAAGATCTCGGACTGAGCGAAGGCATCCTGAAAGCCGTGGAAGAAATCGGCTATAAAGAGCCGACTCCCATTCAGGCGCAAGCCATCCCCGCTATTCAAATGTGCCGCGACGTTCTCGGCCTTGCCCAGACGGGTACAGGCAAGACGGCGGCGTTTACCATCCCGATGATTGACGCGCTGGCGGGTGGCCGCGCAAAAGCCCGCATGCCGCGCTCGCTCATCCTCAGCCCCACGCGCGAACTGGCGGCGCAGATTTCCGAGAACTTCGTCAAGTACGGCAAATACCACTCGCAGCTCAGCATGGCGCTTATCGTCGGCGGCACGTCGATGGACGAGCAGGTGCGCAATCTGGAGCGGGGCGTGGACGTTTTGATTGCAACGCCCGGCCGTTTGCTTGACCTGTTCGAGCGCGGCAAGATTTTGCTCGCCGATATCAAAATCCTTGTGATTGACGAAGCCGACCGGATGATGGATATGGGCTTCATCCCCGACCTTGAAAAAATCGTGTCGCTGCTGCCGCCTATGCGCCAGACGCTGTTTTTCTCCGCGACCATGCCGGGGCCGATTAAAAAGCTGGCGGATAAATACCTCAGCAACCCCAAGACAATCACGGTGTCGCCGCCGTCTTCGACGTCTGCGAATGTTGAACAATATCTGGTCAACGTTACGCATCCGCGTGCGAAAACCGCGACGTTTATAAAATTGTATGAACAGGAAGACGTGAAAAACGCTTTCGTGTTCTGCAACCGCAAGCGCGACATTGACGAGGTTTGCCGCTTTATCAAATCGCGCCATATCACTTGCGCCGCATTGCACGGCGATATGGAACAGGACGAACGCACCGCCGCGCTCAACAAATTCAAGGCCGCCGAAGTGCAGGTGCTGGTATGCAGCGACGTCGCCGCGCGCGGTCTGGATATTCAGGGCATGTCGCACGTCTTTAACTGGGACGTCCCGTTCAATTCCGAAGATTACGTTCACCGCATCGGCCGCACCGGCCGCGCGGGGGCGAAAGGCCGCGCCTTCACCATGGTGCTGCCCAGCGATGAAAAAGCGCTCGGCAATATCCACAAGCTGATTGGCAAGAAAATCGACGTGCTGGAAACGGCAGGGGCGACGCCCACCGAAGCGCCCGTACCGGCGCCGTCTGTGCAGCAAAAGGCGCGGCACCATAACCGCGACCAGAAGCAGAACCATCGTCACCGCCGCGCGCCCGAAGACCTCGACGACCAGGTCGATGTGAACAACGGCAGCTTCGGCAACGATATTCCGTCCTTTTTGCAGAAAAAATAAGCATCCGCGTGCTTTGTGCCCGCCTTGCGTCTTTTGTCGCAAAGACATGGCGCGAGCGTTGACATGTATCTGATTTTTCTCAATAATCATAAAAACATTCGTTCACGCCTTCATCGCGGGATTCCATCTGGGTGACATTTTGGCAGGCACATAAAAAACGGCAGCACGCGCGCACATCTGGGCGGGCGCTGGCCATGACGTTTGCGCTCCTGCTTATGTCGGGCACGGCGCTTTGCTTTGCGCCGGATGCGGCATTTGCGCGCCCGCTGGATTTCAACGACGACCAGCCCGTGAACATCGCGGCCAAAGAATTGACGCACGACGAAACCGGCCAGACCGTCACCGCCACCGGCGATGTGGAACTGGTGCAGGGCGGCAAAATTCTGCGCGCGGATAAAATTGTTTACAACCTTTCGACGGATGTGGTCTCGGCGCTCGGCAATGTCGCGCTGCTGGATGAAAACGGCGACGTGCATTCTGCCGAATATGTCGAGCTGTCTGGTGATTTGAAACAGGGCTATGTGCAGGGGCTTTTGTCCATGCTGTCCGACGGTTCGCGCTTTGCCGCTGTCGAGGCGCGGCGCGAAGACGGCCGCCGCACGACCATGACTGAAGGTAGCTATACGCCCTGCAAAGTCTGCGAAGAAAAGCCGAACCCCGTCTGGCAAATCAAGGCCGACAAAATAGAACACGACCAGGAAAACAAAAGCGTCAAATATAAAAACGCGCGCCTTGAAATACTCGGCGTGCCGCTGGCGTTTGCGCCGATTTTCTCGCATGCGGACCCTTCAGTCGAGCGCAAAAGCGGATTTTTGCGCCCTGATTACGGCTGGAGCAACGACGTCGGCACCTTTGTCGAAGGCGGCTATTATTTTGGCGATATTTCACCCGACATCGACGCAACGCTGCGTGTGCGGCCGACGACACGCGCCGGCATCCTGACAATGGGGCAGTGGCGCCAGCGTTTTGAATCCGGCAAGCTGCAAATCGACGGCAGCGGCGTCGTATCGGACCGCCGCGAAGAAGACGGGCGCGTGGAAGAAGACCGCAAGCGCGGGCATATTTTCGCCACCGGACTTTACGACATAGATGATAAGTGGCGCGCAGGTTTGAATATCGAGCGTGCGTCCGATAAAGGTTATCTGCGGCTCTATGACATCTCGCGCGAGAACGTGCTGGAGAATGAAGTCTATGCGGAGCGTTTTGCAGGCCGTAATTACACGCGCGTCAGTGCGATGAATTTTCAGGACGTGCGCCTTGGCATTCGTCCCGACCAACCGGATATTTTGCCGATGGCCGAACACCGCATGTACGGGGAGCCGTCAAGCTCCCTCGGCGGACGCTGGACGGCGGGCGTGTCGGCATTGGCGCTGCACCGTGACGATGACGGGCAGAACATGCAGCGTGCCTCCGCCGATATCGGCTGGCAGCGCCGCGATGTAATGCCAGTCGGGCTTGTGTTGCAAACGGACTTGTCCGCGCGCGGCGATTTTTATGCGCTGCAAGACCGCGATGCGGCGGTGCTGAACCCGGGGTTGGACCCTGATTCAAACCGTGGCCGCGCCATGGCGGTTGCGGGGGTGACGGCCAGCTACCCGCTTGTCAAACGGTTTGAAAAATCGCAAGTGGTGATTGAACCGATTTTCGGCGCCAGCCTCAGCCCACAGGTCGATGACGATGACGATGGGATTGCGAACGAAGACAGCATCGATATCCAGCTCGATACCAGCAACCTTTTTGCACATAACCGTTTCCCCGGCATTGACGGACAGGAAGACGGCGCGCGCATGAACTACGGCCTGCGCACGGGCGTTTACGGCGACAATGGCCGCTATGCCAAAGTGTTTGTCGGGCAGAGTTACCGTTTCGACGACGACGATATTTTCCCGCAAGGCTCGGGTCTGGAAGACAATTCATCCGACGTGGTCGGCCAAATCAATTTGGGTCTGTCGCGTTATCTGCGTGCGGATTACCGTTTCCAGCTCGACAACCGCCATCTGACGATGCGCCGTCATGAACTGCTGGCCAATGGCGGCAACGATAAATTCAGCATGCACGCCGGTTATATCTATTTCGACGGCGTTGCGGGCACGGGCTTTACTGAATCGCGGGAACAATTGCAGCTGGAAGGCGTTTATCACCTGACCGAATTCTGGTCGGTCAATGCCTATACCCTGACTGACCTTGGCGAAGAGCCGGGCTTGCGCAAGGCTTCCGCCGGTGTCACCTACGAAGACGAATGCTTTACGTTTTCGCTGCAAGGCTCGCGCAACCTCATCAACGAGGCATCGGGCGAAAACGGCACGGTGCTGATGGCACGCATCGGCTTTAAAAACATCGGGGAAGTCAGCAGCCCCAAAATCCAGCTGCACAGCGCGGAAGAAAACCAATGAAAACCGGCTGTTTGAAAATACAGGAGATCCGTCATGACGTTTAACATGTATGGAAGCGGCGGCGTCGGCCGCCATCGCCGCCAACAGCAAAAAGCACGCCGCAAGGGGATGATGATTGTGATATTCCTTGTCGCGTTGGCGGGGGCGTCGTTTTGGTGGGGGGCGGAGACCGAACGCACCAGCCAGCAGGCGTTCAAGGAAAAAGCGCGCGAGCTGGAAAAACAGCGCGCGGGGCTTGAAAGCATGATAACCAACTTGCGCTCCGAAGTGCAATCGACGCAGGTGCGTTACCAACAGCTGGAAACGAAATACCAGCAGGAAGTGCCGCAGGGCGAGTTTAAAAACCTGACCGACCTTGTGCGCAAACAGCTGGGCGCGGGTATCAAGCCGGAGCGTCTGGCCTTTGTTATCGAAGCCGCGCGCCCGCCCAAAAACTGCACCGAGCCTTCGGTCAAACGCTTCGTGGTCAAAACGCCCGTTTATAACGGCCCGCACGGCACCGTCAGTATCGGCAACGGCGTTGTGACCGTCACGGGGGAAGGCGAAGCCGCAACCAATTCCAACAGCATGCCCGAAGCATGGTACGACCCGGGCAAGCCGGTCAAAATCGTATTCATCGAAATCGGCGGCAAGCGTACGGTGAAAGAAGGCCTTCTGCCTGTGCAGCATTCGCTGGTTATCGGCAACAAGGAATACCGCTTCACGGTGGCGGCGGGCGACCGCTCCTTTATCAGCGTCACGTCCGATAATTGCGATTATCCCTGAAAAACAGCTGGTTTTAGGTATTCATGCACCGCGCCGCGATTGGCGGCGGGTTGACGCGTGCCTTTTGGTTATGGCAAAATTCAGCATCATTTGAATTTGTTTGTAAAAAAAGCGCGGGGAGCCGTCATGATACGTCCGCAAGACCACGATAATTTGCTTTCGATGCTGCAGCATTTGCATCGCCGCGAACAGCACAGCGCTGCCGCGATGGGGCGAGAGGCGCTTGATTTCACCGCGCAGGCAGAAAGTCTTGCGCGTGTGGCGGAAGCGGTGGAGAGCAAAAATCAGTGGGTGCTGAAAGACACGGACGCCAGCGCGCTTGCCTTTGCCTATAACCGTCTTATCCACGTTTTCGGCGTCAAGCCGCAGGAAGAATTCATGCAAGCGGCGCGCGAGTCATTCAAGCGTGTCGAAGAGGCCATCTGGCCGCCCGGCCTGCGCCGCCCCGCCGATATGCAGCGATTGCTGAATGACGGGCTGGAGCCTGCGCCTGTACCAAGCTTTAGTGCTGGGTCTCAATCGCCTCGCGTATCACGTCAGGGTTATCCGCAAACACGCCATCGACTCCCCAGCGCATAAGTTCCCGCGCCAGCTCTGTATCGTTGATGGTATAGGCGAGGAGGGGCTTTTGCAGCTCGATATAATCCTCGACCTCTTCACGCGTCGCGGTATTGCCGTTGATGTTCAGCGTGGCAATGTCCAGATATTCGGCAATCTCGCGCCAGTTTTCGTGATGCTCGTCCAGCAGCAGCGCGCGCGGCCATTCGGGTATCATATCCATCGTGGTTTCAAGGCTGACGTGCTGGAAGCTGGAAATCAGCGGTTGCGGCCCGTCTTCGCTCCAGATGCGCGAGGCGATGTCGAGGGCGATTTCCGCTGTTTCCTTTTCGCGCCCGGCGCAGGGCTTGAGCTCTAGGTTGAGGCCGAGCCCGCGTTCGATAACGACGTTGAGCGCATCTTCGAGCGAGGGAATTTTCTCCCCGATAAAGCTGTCGCCGTACCATGAACCGGCGTCTAGTTCCTGCACGTCTTTCCAGTCCATATCCTTGATAAGCGCATCGACGCCCGCACAGCGCAGCAGGCTTTCGTCATGAAAAATAACGGCGGTGCCGTCGCGCGTCAGCTTCACGTCCAGCTCCACCCATTCGATGCCGAGGTCGGCGGCGGCGTGGATGGACGACAGCGTGTTCTCAGGCGCATAGGCCGCAGCACCGCGGTGGCCGATGACTTTGGGGATGAGCAGGGAAGACATGCGTTTATCCTTGTGTAGCGGGGGCGTGAGGCGGAAACAAAAAGCGCGGGTGGATATTCACCCGCGCCTTTGTTGTTGTCAATTCGGCAGGCTTAGACAGCTTCTTTTTTCTCAGGAGCTTCCTGCAGTGCCTTGATGGACAGCTTGATTTTGCCGCGTTCATCGAGGCCGATGCATTTGACCTTTACCTTGTCGCCTTCTTTCAGAACTTCATCAACAGTCTTGACGCGGCGGTGGGCGAGTTCGGAGATATGCACAAGGCCGTCGGTCTTCGGCATGATGTTCACGAAAGCGCCGAATTCGACGACTTTAACGACGGTGCCGTCGTAAACCGCGCCGATTTCCGGCTCGGCCGTGATGCCTTTAATCCAGTCGATGGCTTTCTTGATGGAATCCGCGTTGACGGCGGCGACCTGTACGGTGCCATCGTCTTCGATGTCGATTTTCGCGCCGGTCTGCGCAACGATTTCGCGGATGACAGAACCGCCGGAGCCGATAACTTCGCGGATTTTGTCTTTCGGGATTTTAATCGTCACGATTTGCGGTGCGTTGGACGACAGGTTTTCACGCGCGCCCGTCAGTGCCTTGGCCATTTCGCCAAGGATGTGCTGGCGGCCGTCGTGTGCCTGGTTCAGCGCAATCTTCATGATTTCTTCGGTAATCGAAGTAATCTTGATGTCCATCTGCAGTGCGGTGATGCCTTCGGACGTTCCGGCGACTTTGAAGTCCATGTCGCCAAGGTGGTCTTCGTCACCGAGGATGTCGGACAGAACGGCGAATTTCGCGCCTTCCTTGATAAGGCCCATCGCGATACCCGCAACCGGCTTTTTCAGCGGAACGCCCGCGTCCATGAGGGCGAGGGAAGAACCGCACACCGTTGCCATGGAGGAAGAACCGTTAGATTCGGTAATTTCCGATACCAGACGCAGCGTGTAGGGGAACTGCTCTTTCGCCGGCAGCATCGGGTGTACGGCGCGCCATGCCAGTTTGCCGTGGCCGATTTCGCGGCGGCCCGCGCCGCCCATGCGCCCCGCCTCGCCCACCGAGAACGGCGGGAAGTTGTAGTGCAGCATGAA
>DQGU01000127.1:3784-3960 GCA_003524565.1 Rhodospirillaceae bacterium | reverse complement strand
GTGAAGGCACATATTGCGCCCCCATCCCCAGCGGCAGTGTCGGGATGTTGCAAAACTGGATTTGTTCCCGCACGGCCATTTCCACCAGCGGCCGTCCGGTCAGCGGCAGCTTCGCTAGGTCTTCGAGCGCTTCGCGCACCGCCAGCTGTTCCGGCTTCGGCGCGGTTTGCGGCACA
>DQGU01000127.1:0-3509 GCA_003524565.1 Rhodospirillaceae bacterium | reverse complement strand
GGCTTCGGCGCGGTTTGCGGCACAAAGCACAGCTGGTCCACATAGGCGCGCAGGCGTTTGTCGTCAGACAGGTTATCGTTCACGGGGGTTTTGGCATTGCGCTTGAAAATCGCTTCGGTATCGGCGCTGATGCTGCGCCCCTCCAGCGACGGCTTGAGCGTTTGCGCGGCTGCGGGCTTTTGCGTCTGCGCGGCAGCTTCGGGCGTGTCCATGCGCGCGGCGGTGGTGCTGCATCCGCCCAGCATGACGGCGGCCAAAAAAGCCGCGCCAATCCTGCAGCGCGTTTTTTTCGCGGCGCGTCCGAACGTTTCTCGCAATCGGCGTTTGTCTGCCATGCGTCCTCGCCTGCCACCGGCCGGCTGTTGTTGCTGGAAAACCGGCGTCAGTCTAGCAGAGGGGCAACTTTTGACAAGGTTCTATGCGCCGCATAGATATTTTCTTATTCTGCGGCGCGGCATTTTAAAATGAATATAAAAACAGTCGTTTAGAAGTCGCGTTATGGTATTTAAAGAGTGCCCGCGGTTATTGCGCCTGCAGCATACGGCCGAGCGTACGCCCGCCGACCAGATGCAGGTGCAGATGCGGCACTTCCTGCCCGCCGTTTGCCCCGCAATTCGACAAAACGCGGTACCCGCTCTGCGCGATGCCTTCGGCGCGGGCAATCTCGCCCGTCGCGCGCATCAGGGCGGCGATTTCATCGGCGCTGGCGCGGGCGCTGAAATCGTCCATATCGACATAGGCACCCTTGGGGATGACCAGCACATGCACCGGCGCTTGCGGGTTGATGTCGCGGAAAGCCAGCACATGCTCGTTTTCATACACTTTGCCGCACGGGATTTCACCGCGCAGAATGCGGGCGAAAATATTGTTCGGGTCGTATGTTTTGGCGGCGGCTTGGCTCATGGCTTGTCCTTTGGCGTCGGTGTTTTGTATGATTGAACGGCGGCATTTGCCGCAGGCAGTCTATCACCATCACGCCCGCATGGCCATAGCAGGCCAGCGCGCGGGACACAGAAGGACGATAATATGTTCGAGTTCACATTTGACGCCATCACGGCTTTCCATCAGGCGGTTTTCCTGACGGGTGGGCTTATCATGTCGCTGCTGGGCGGGGCGATAGTGCTTTATTGTCTGCATACCTATCTGCGCGCGCTGCGCGTGCCGGCGATTATTACGGGCGTGCGCCGCAACGGCAATATGTTTTATCCGCTTTACCGCTACATGATGCCGTCGGGCGATACTTATGAAACGGTTTCGGACACAGGCTCCAACATGACCAAAGGAAAAGAAACCGGGCGCGAAGTTATCATTTACGTTTTTCCCGAAGAACCGCAAAACATACGCACCAACCTGCTGGGTATTTTTTTGCTGGGCAGTGTTTTTCTTTTGCCGGGGCTGGTGCTGCTCGGCGTCGGGCTGTTTTCCTATCCCATGACGGGGATGAGCTTTGCCGCGCTGGCGATTTTTATTGTGGTCGGCCTGATGCGCATGCGCAAAATCTGGCTGCCGCCCTCAGAGCGCAAGGGCGTGAGCGCCTTCCGCGCCGAAATGCAGCGCCGCCGCGAAGAAAGATTCGGCAAGATGGAGCGCACCACCATCGAAGATTACAAACAAACACCCGCCGGCCAGAAATATACGGCGGAAAACGAACAGGCACAGCGCATGGCCATGCCGGTTTTAGCTTTGATGGGCATCGCGGCGCTGTGGGGGGCATGGTACTTCGGCAATAGCGTTTATGAGCTCACGGTGCATGGCGCGCGGGCGCAAGGCGTTGTCACAGGCTTTGAAACATCGCGCGGCAGCGACAGCACGATATACCGCGCCCGCGTATCTTTCACCGATGCGCGCAGCGAAAACCATGTCTTCACCGAGCGCAGCGGCAGCAGCCATCCGTTTGTGGAAGAAGGGGAGAAAGTCGCCGTTCTTTACGCGCCCGATGCGCCGTCTGAAAAAGCCATGATAGACCGCGGCCTGCTTTTGAACGCACTGGTGCCCGCGCTGATAGGTTTGATGGGCGCGTTGTTTCTTGGCATTTCCGCATCAATGTGGCGCACGCGCCGCCGCGCTGTTGAAAACAGATAAGCCGCAAAAAAAGAACGAAAAAAAGAGCTGCCCCCGCGAGGGCAGCTCTTCAGTTTTTTCCCCATCATGTCCGGGAGGACACGAAACCCGATATTTACGTCCCGGCGGACGCGACCCCGAAAGTCGAGAGAGTCCGTAGAAATATTTATCCGGTAATCAAAACCAGATTTAGGCGTGCAGCCCCGCAGGTCTCGCGCGGTGTTGTGGCGCGGGTGCAGGCTTGACGGCCTTGACGGCTTTTTTGCCGAACTCGCTGCTGGCAGCTGCGCTGACACCGCTCAGGTCGGCTTTGGCGCGCATCAGTTGCCCCAGCGTATCGGCAAGGTCGGGACGCGATTTCAGTTTTTCGATTTGTTCGTCAACCTGTTCGCTGCGCCACTGCACAACACCCGTGCGCACGCGCAGATGGTTCTTGTCGCCCTTGAAGGCATTGGCGAGGCTTTCGGCTTCCGCCTCGCGGCCTTTGTGTACGATGACAAAACGTGCCACGTCCGCGCCCAGACCGTTATGGGCTGCGTCGTCGTGGCCTTTGCCTACATAGATGTAACCTTTGATGTCGCTCATTGTTGTATCCTCCCGGTTTTTAACGATATCGCCGCTTTTTGCGCTGCTGCGGCGTTGCCGTTGTATATCTAGACTTTATGCAAATAAAGTTAACGATTGGTGAAGAGCGCGGGGTTTTTACATGGCTTTTGCGGCAGGGCGTTTAGTTATTATTTTTCAATAGCTTATATAACCATTTCGGCCGCAGTTTTTACGCCGGATTTTAGACTTTTTTGACCTAAAACGCGCCGTATGCGGCAAAACGATTCTTGCCATCACCGTGAATATGTTGAATCATGCCCTGCCCGTAGGGATTCCTTATGGGCTGGGCGGCTCTTTTTTGGAGTCTTTGGCGGAATTTACAAGGTGCAACCGTGAGAGATGACGAAATGATTATTGATACGTTAACAGACAAAGAGGCGTCGCAGGCATTGTTTGAGTTTATGATTATTTGTTTGTTTGCCCCTTTGCTCTTAGGAAGTGCACTTGCTGACAAAAACCTTCGAATTAAAATTAAGGAAATTCCGCGGACGGCTACGATGGTTCTTGCTGTGCACGTTCTCGGCTGGTTTTTCTTTCTGTACTGAGCCTGACAATCCCACAGCCAAAAATGCAGTCTTTTTATGACGACAGCGGATACAGGTAAAAAAGAAAAACCCGCCGCGGCCGAAGCGCAGGCGGAATCCGCGCCGGACGCCCCTGCGGCGGGTGGGGGGCGGGGGGGGCACCCCCCGCGCCCGCGGGGGGGGGGGGGGGGGGGGGGGGGGCCGGGGCCCGCCCGGGGGCGGCGGCGCGCGGCGCCGCGCCGCCGGGCGCGGCGCTGGGGCGGGGGGGGGGGGGGGGAGGGAGGCGCGCCGCCCCCCGCGGCGGGGGGGCCCGCCCCC